>JBAVPP010000146.1:0-4468 GCA_049693175.1 Gallionella sp.
ATACAACCCTCACTTGCATTGCCCGATGGCGTGGTGTCGCCATGACAGAAAAAGCTACCACGACCAAACATAATATTTGCAGGATCGGGAATCAATGGAATTGCAAATGGGCCCAGCTTTGATTGAATAATTGGCGTTCCCTGCGAATATATACCTTGGGGTAATACACCTATGCTCTTGACGTTTTGCATTGCAGGATTATTTTTACCTTCTGGATTCTTTCCACAGTTCCCGCCCGCGTAACCAGTCGCCACGCACACGCCCGCTTTGCTATAGAGCTTTCCGGTAGATTGTTCAAATATCCACATTACCTATCTCCCTGCTGAATTTGGTCTATGCTTCCAGTGCGCTTAATAAACCAACCTTCTAGCGCAATCTCCAGCCTCCAAATTGCCCGACTACCCATGTGTCCAGTGATGCCAACAAAAGCCGCCGTGAGCATTTGCGGAATATTCGCCCACTCGCACAGCCAAAAGGTCACAACTCCGACAAAAGCTGACGTTAAAATCTCGCCGAATAATTCAGCTAGATTGAAAGGGCGAGCGTGACCTAATACCACTTTTTGGTGGAAACTGACAATTCCGCCCCAGGATGAGATTGCGACTACCCAAATGTAGGTCAGAAATGAGTAATTCGATGGGTCTTTTTCGGGCATTTCGATCACATTCCTATCGCGTCGCGGCAGTGGTTTGCCTGTAGTTTGTCGAGTATTCCGCCTAGCACCGCCGCCCACTTTGGCATTGTGTCGGGTGCGCCCTGCAATCGTCCGATGCGGCTTGAGATTGTTTCCCGACCATCCCCGCCAGACATAGCGTTACCCAAGCGGTCGTATGCCAAAATGATAGCCAAAGCGCGTTCGCCATTCGGCGCAAAGATGATTGCAAACAGCACCCACACAAGACTGACAGGAATCGCTAGAACCGCGATCATCAGAAAAGTGAGCAAGAGCAGTCTAGATTTTAGCGCGGCTATCATACGATACCTTTCACGGTTGGAATATCTGTCGCCGCCATGATAGCGGCATCTTTTTGCGCCTTGGCAACTAACAAACCTGCAATCGCATTTTTGACATCGCTTCCAACTTGCTGAATCTGGGCGGCTGTGTGCATTTGATAGCCCCAAACACCTGCTATATTTTTGCACAATTGCGGCGTAGACCAGTTAGCAGTTCCACCTTGCGGCATCAAGCTAGATACGACATTCGCGGTGAGATTGGCTTGGTCGGTAGATGCTGATGGGTAGGTATAAGCCGTACCTAACGCGCTCGACACGATACCGCTCGTAATCGCTGCAGCAGTATTCGCGGCAACTATTGCGAGTTGCGATGTCTGAACTTGTGCAAGTGATAGTACAGGTACAACAGCCGCCGTGCCATTCCATACCCGTCTCCCATTAGCCAAGTCCTGATAATCAGAATCTGAAACAGTTACTCCGCCGTTCGGAATGCTCACTCCATCGGGCAATTGGTCTAGCACTGTAACGCCATTTATAACCCGCACGATATTAGTGGTCATGCTATCTCCCAAGACAATGAAAGTTAAGAACCTGACCTGCCGTCCACGCTAAAGCGACACCGGTTGATTGGGTGTAATTTGTCACGGTTATGCTCGTTGTGCTGGTCGATGCGGCATATGTCACCGCTCCGGCTTGAGGTGCGCCAGCCGGGGTGACAATACAATTCCAGCCCGTGGCTGCTGCCGCTCCTCCCATGCTTATAACGCCACTTGATGCCGTGCCGCCAGTTCCAACGGTAATCGTAAATGCCATCGAGCCGTTGGCGACAATTGATGGCGCAGTTCCGAGTCCACCGGTTATAGTTGGGTTTGTACCCACAGATATTAGCGCGCCGTTTGCCGCCCGGATAGTCGTCGTGTACAGCGAGCCGTTGGCAATCAAGCTGCCGGGAGTGATAATTAATCCGGGAGAACTTGAGTAAAAACCCGTTGTTGCACTACCGCCGAAGGTTATCGACGGTGCGCCACTCGTCCCCGCCGGCACATTAAGCACAGACGAAACGGAGAGCGTGCCTGTGCCGCTTGCAATTGTGCCAACCTGCAATACGCCACTAGCAACATTAAACGGTTGCGCTGGATTTGTTATAATCCATTTCAGATTGGGCAAATCATAAACCACTTCTACAACGCCCTGGATGTCACCGGCAACCACCGGAACTTCCAAATTCCCCCAAAATTTTACAATATTCCGCGCTGTCTGTGCAGCACCCGATAGCGTCGGCGCGAAAGTCGGCGCGCTGGTTGTATTTACAGCACTTGCGCCGAACGTAAGCGAGTATCCGTCAATTAACGGCGTTGGAGCATTTGGGTAAGATGCTGTGATTGCGTCGGCAGTACCTGCTGCGTCGGCGTAAGGATTTGGTGCATACACGGCGGTTGCAGTTGCTGGGTTGTATGGTGTTGGGGTGTACTGCACCGCATGTGCAATTTGCGCTAATACAAGGAATAATGCGGCGGCAAGCATGATTTTAGAAAAAGTTTGTTTCATTTCAGTATTCCTTGCAGACAAAGGCGTGACCAACTGTAACGGCGGCAATATTTACTTGCTCTGGCGTAACGTAATCAGGAGGCGCATAAGATAGCGACCCGCCAGGCATAATCGGGATTGATCCTCCCACGGTAGTGCTTGCTGGATTTGTGAAGTTAACGTACAGCGGCTCAACTTCAGTAGGAGGATTGTAAATTTCCAGATGAGCGCGGTACGGGTTAGCCACACTCAATATCTGCGAATTATTAGTAGCAGCAATCGTTCCGCTTTTATCTATCAGCGGGTCGCTATGATATGTTCCGCGCATCTTCTTACCTCACAATGAAAAAGCCCCGCACATTGGCGGGGCTTATGTTGTTTGCAGTGATGAGTATTCTCACCTTACCTACCTTCTACATTTTTTTGCGGATGAATGCAATAGGATTTATTGCATTTTTTTCAAAGCTGCACCTGTTGCATCTGGCGGTCTTGGTGAATAGCTATTTATCGATAGGTACATGGGAGCGTTCAAAGATAGTTCCAGTCAGCACGGTGAACACCATTTGGCAACTCAGGCATCGGTAATATCCGGGCTTGTCCAGCCGTTCGTATGGCTGAATACGCTCTACGCACCCGCAGGATGGACAAAACGCGCTTTGATGTACGCGGGCAGATTCGGTATTTTGGAGACCCATATATTTAACAACCATTTTATTAGAAATATAGTGTTTATTGATTTTTTTTCAAAAATGCAACTAGCGCGTCCGCTCCTTCAATTCTATCTTTTCCGTAGTCACAACAAATAATACCTGTCCACTGATCTAAAGTTAATCCGCGATGCATGATTTTTGGAGGATAAACTTTTTTCTCAGCAATAACGATTCCCGCATCTTCAAAAGCAGTCTCTAGGCTGGCATCCGCGCGCTTGCCGATAAGCTCTAGCGCATTACCTATTCGATGGCGATACTCATACGCAGTACGGTCGCTGCACTTAAAATCTGCGCGTACTGCCGCCATGCCGATTTTCTGTCCAAAGTGTAGCCTGATCAGTTTTTCTACTCCGCGCCGACTATACATGCCAGTTGGCATTGCACCCATAACAGCTTGCACCAGCGTATCTGCAACTGCACGTTCTTGCCTTCCGCCACGCAGTTCATAGCCATAATTCGCATAGATAAATGCCTTTTCATTCGTATCTAGCGTCCGGTCTATCAACGACATCATCAATGATGCCTGAGCGTGCCAGTCACGCGGATTCATTCCGCCGTGGTCTGATCCGCCCATACGAGAAACGGACGATATAGAGATTATTTCAGAGTTCAATATCTCGAACATCCTGCGCATTGCCTGATCGACGCTTTTGAACATTTATTTATCCTCAAAATAAAGCTATTGCCACATCGCCACAACAAAATAATTACTGAATTTCGGCCTTTGTAATTATGGATATGCATAGTCCTAGCTCATTAAACTTTTTACCTAACTCACAAAATACTGTAACCGGTACGTCTGCTACTAATTTAGCAACTTGCGCGCGCTCATCATCAGAACAATCTCGTGTTTCGCCAAATATTGGACTGGTAAATTTTTTTGTCATTTCTATATCTCCTTTAGTAAAAATAAAAAACTAATCCAGCCCCCAAACAAACACCGGAGCAGTAGAGGGTTCAAATTGCAGAGCCAACTCTGCCAGCTGCGCACTGGCTGCCTCAGTATCCAAACCCTGATTTCGCTTGATTAAATCTAGACACAATTCGGCGGAATAACACAGTGCGGTTTTCCCCCATGCATTGAAAGAAAATCCTAAAATCGCCTCATTGAAATACTCAGGCGAGATTGCCTGAGTGCCTTCTGCCATGCGCTCAAGAATCGTATCCTGCTGGTCTTTAACTTCTTGCCACTTGATTTTATGTTCGCTCATGTCACTTACCTTTCATCACCTGTTTAACCAACATTTTTATGCGCCTTGATTTATTCAGGCGCATCC
>JBAVPP010000147.1:0-2939 GCA_049693175.1 Gallionella sp.
CGACGATTTCGGCGCGTGTAGGCGCATCGGCGGTGGCGGTCAGCGCGATGCGCGGCACGCTGGGGAAGCGTTCATGTAAGATGGTCAGCGCGCGATAATCGGGACGAAAATCATGCCCCCATTGCGATACGCAATGCGCTTCGTCGATGGCGAACAACGCCACGCCGTCGCTCTCGACGAGACGTGCCAGCAGTCCCAAAAAATTTTCGTTGAGCAAACGTTCCGGCGCGACATAGAGCATGTCCAATTCGCCTTTAAGCAACTGTTGTTGCACGCGACGCGAAGTTTCCGCATCCATGCTCGAATTCAAAAATGCGGCGCGCACACCGAGCTGCAATAGCGCGGCAACTTGATCTTGCATGAGCGCGATAAGCGGCGAAATAACAATTCCGACACCGGGACGCAACAGCGCGGGAAGCTGATAGCACAAAGATTTTCCACCGCCTGTCGGCATCAGCACCAGCGCGTCACCGCCGCCCGCGACATGCGTGACTATCTCCTGTTGCGCGCCGCGAAATTGCGTATAGCCGAACACTTCGCGCAAAATTTGCGCGGGGGTTTGTTGCTTGGTTTGGGGGAATTGCAAAGTGTTCATCAGCGATAGGTTAGACTGGTTTGCCGCGCACAAATACAAATCCTGACAAATGCTTTGCAACGAGCTTGATTCAATCAGAATTGATTTGCGTCTGGCTTGGGAATGATGATGGGGTTTTTGTATTGCCAGTCATTGTCGTACATCGACTCCAGCGAGCTTTTGGTAATCTGTTTTTTGAACGCGCTATCAATCTTGAGCCAACGCGCTCTTGAAAGCTCGTCTACACCCGCCTCAATTAAAGCCTCGGTTAGCAATTCTTTGCGGAGTTGGAATAACTCGTCGGTGATGTACATCGCCTCGTGTACCATTTTTATTTCTTTGCCGAGATACGGATCCGATCCACCCATTTTTTCCGCCATAAAACTGGTCTGGCGATTTTCAATCGCGATTTGATCGTGGCCATCAAAAAATTGACCCAACCAATTATGCGCATAGATTTTGTCGTAAAAAATCTTGTGCACTTTTTGCAGTGTGGCTAATCCGCCCACAGTTTCATATAGCGATTTTTTCATGTTCATTACCTTTGTCCAGTGCTTGCACATCCTATTCTTTCTCCGTGCACTTAGGCAACCCATAAGGTAACTGAACTGGGTGGTGATATAATTCGCGACCTTTTTGAATGTGCCGTGTTATGTCCGCCGTATTGAATTTCAAATCCCATTTATCCGAATTATTCGCGCAGGCGCGGCAAGTGGTCGCCCCGGAATCCACCGCTGAGATATTGCTGGAACGCCCCAAGCAAGCGGCGCACGGCGATTACGCCTGCAACCTCGCGATGCAATTATCCAAGACTCTGCGCAAACCGCCGCGCGACATTGCCAACGCCTTGATTGCCGCGTTGCCTAAGTCTGACGTGGTGGCAAAAGTTGAAATCGCTGGCGCGGGTTTTATCAATGTATTCATCACCACCGCCGCGAAACAAGCGGTGGTGGTTGGCGTATTGCAAGCGGGCGAAAATTACGGGCGCAGTACGATAGGCGCGAAACGCAAAATCGGCGTGGAATTTGTTTCGGCAAATCCGACCGGGCCGTTGCATGTCGGTCATGGTCGCGGCGCGGCGGTGGGCGATTGCCTGTGCAGCTTGCTGGATGCGGCGGGCTGGGATGTGACGCGCGAATTTTATTATAACGATGCCGGTGTGCAAATCGACAATTTGACGCTGTCGGTGCAACTGCGCTGCAAAGGCATCACGCCTGACGATGCAGCTTGGCCAGATAATGGTTATCGCGGCGATTACATCGCGGATGTGGCGCGTGCTTATCTGGCCAAAGAAACTGTCATCGCCGACGATCAGCATGTGACTGGCAATGGCGATGCAGAAAATGCCGAGGCGATACGTCATTTCGCCGTCGCGTATTTGCGCCGCGAGCAGGATTTGGATTTGCGTGCCTTCGGCGTGAAATTCGATGTGTACGCGCTGGAGTCCGCGCTGTATACCGAGGGCAAAGTCGCGGCGACGGTGAGCAATCTGGTCGCCAGCGGACACACTTATGAACAAGACGACGCGCTGTGGTTGCGCACCACCGACTTTGGCGACGACAAAGACCGCGTGATGCGCAAGACCGACGGCGGCTACACGTATTTTGTGCCCGACGTGGCGTATCACCTGGACAAATGGCAGCGCGGTTTCAAGCGTGTCATCAACGAGCAGGGCGCGGATCATCACAGCACCATCACTCGCGTGCGTGCCGGACTGCAAGCCCTGAACGTCGGCATTCCGCAAGGCTGGCCCGAATATGTTCTGCACCAGATGGTGACGGTGTTGAAAAACGGTGCGGAGGTAAAGATCTCCAAACGCGCCGGCAGCTATGTGACGCTGCGCGACCTTATCGAAGAAGTCGGTTGCGATGCCACGCGTTATTTCTTGGCGGCGCGTCACCCCGACACACAATTGGTGTTCGACATCGATCTGGCGAAATCCAAGAGCAACGAAAATCCGGTGTATTACATCCAGTACGCTCATGCCCGTATCCACACCGTGCTCACGCAATGGGCGGGCGATGAGGCGAGTTTGAGCGACGCGAATGTCACGCTGCTGGATAGCGAATACGAAACCACGCTGCTGCAAAAATTGATCGACTATCCGCAAATCATCGAAACGGCAGCATACGATCTCGCGCCGCATCAAATCGCGTTCTACTTAAAAGATTTGGCAGCGGATTTCCATAGCTACTACAATGCCTCGCGCTTCTTGGTCGATGATGAGAATTTGAAGTTGGCGCGATTGGCGTTGATCGCCGCGACCGCGCAAGTAATGCGCAACGGGCTGACTTTGTTGGGCGTGAGCGCGCCGCAGCATATGTAATCAAAAGGAACACACATGGCAAAGAGTAATAACAAAAAA
>JBAVPP010000148.1:0-6449 GCA_049693175.1 Gallionella sp.
ATTCCCCACCCCGAAAGATGGAAAACCCCAATAAATCCAAGTGCCTACACTCGTCAATTGTTCGTCTGTATTATTAAAGAGCGTCCGCTTGTGCAAGTTGCCTTGCAGCGAAGAGGTGCGCATTCTAGTGAGCAAAAAATCACTGTCAAGCGAAACACCTACAAATCTTTAACGAAAGAAGCAAATGCTAAAGACCTAAAACTTTTTCGTGACATAAAACTTGGGTTGCGGGGACAGGATTTGAACCTATGACCTTCGGGTTATGAGCCCGACGAGCTACCGAGCTGCTCCACCCCGCGTCAGCGAAGTCGAACACTATATCGAAGCTATCATTTTCCGTCAACGACTATTTGAATGTGAATTTATAACTTATCGCATCGCTGTGTGCTGGTAAATACCAAGTGCGAGTAAGCTCCGGTGGACACGAATATTTGCTAGGCATCGCCGCGCATCGCTTAGAATGCGTGTTCGCATTGTTTTCAAACTTCTCATGGCAATCAAAGCAACCGTACACAAAGCCACGCTGCAAATCGCGGATATGGATCGCAACTATTACGCCGATCACGCGCTGACGTTGGCGCGCCATCCCTCTGAAACCGACGAGCGCATGATGGTGCGGCTGCTGGCGTTCACCTTGTATGCCGAGGAGTATTTGACATTCGCGCAGGCGATGACCAGCGATGATGAGCCGGATTTATGGTGCAAAGATTTGACCGGCGCGATCCAAAATTGGATTAACGTCGGGCAGCCGGACGAGAGAATTCTGCGCAAAGCCAGTGGGCGCTCGCGGCAAGTGGTACTCATTACTTATGGTCGCTCCGCCGATATTTGGTGGAACGAAAATAAAGACAAGTTGCAACGCTTGCCTAATCTCACCGTACTCAAACTCGACACCGCGACCACACAAGCCCTTGCCGGATGGGCGCAACGCAGCATGAGTTTGCAATGCTCCATACAAGAAAATCACATCATGCTGACCAGCGATGCGGGCATGATAGAAGTGCATCCCGTCGTGTTGCATGGAAAATTCCGCGAGCCGGAATGATGGCGTGTCCTTGCGGCGGAAAAGATTATGCGAGTTGTTGCGAGCCGTTTCATCGCGAATTAAATGCACCGAATGCTGAGGCGTTGATGCGCTCGCGTTACAGCGCGTATGTACTCAAACTGGAAGCATATTTATTGGCGACTTGGCATGTCGGCACTCGCCCGACAAGCCTGAATTTATCTGGCGATGCAGGCAAGTGGCTGGGCTTGGAAATTAAACAATATGTCACACAATCTGAAGAGACCGCCACGGTGGAATTTGTCGCACGCTACAAGCTGGCAGGACGCGCACAACGGATGCATGAACTGAGTCGTTTTGTGCGTGTAGAGAGTAAGTGGTTTTATGTGGAGGGGGATTTTTTGTAGCACTTTATTGGAAAAATCCGCGCGCCCGTTCGGTCAAGCTCAACACGATTTCAAACACGATTAAGCCGATTACATACCATTCCAATTTGTGCAGTTGCTTGTTGTCCCACACATCGGCGAGGGTTTGCGCGGTGTCGGAAATCAGACCGAGTTTGCGGTCTAGCGCAGACTGGCGTTCTATCAATTCAAACTCGTCTTCCAAGCTGGCATACAAGCCTTCCAAATGTGGAAAATCCCATAGCGTTTCTGGCTTGTCGCCGATTTCGGCGCGTCCCACCATGCGATGTTCGATCAGCAACATGTGACCAATTTTTGAGAGCAATTTTTTCGAGCCGCCACTGACTTTTCCGTGTGTCGCAAGCTCTTGCGCGAGCGGCTCGATTTTGTCGAATTCACCTGCGACTTTTTTTTCGTATAACGTCAACACCAAGTTTTTACTCAATGCGTCGGCGATGACTTGCAATTTTTCCAGCGACAAGGTGTCCAGCGACACCGCGCCGCTTTGAACGCCCACATTGTTCATGCCGCAATGAATTTCTAATTCTTCCACTTCGGGTAGCACGTAAGCGTTATTCAGCAAGGGTTTGAGCGATGCGATAAAGCGCGTTTCATCGGCGGCGGGCACGCCGAACAGCACCACCACGCCGTAACGGAACAACACCGCGATGCCGCCCGCCGCATCGACTTGCAAGGTTAGCGGCGTGGTCGATAAGCAATCGGAAAGTTTGAAGGATTTGAGATCAAGACGGTCGCCTAACAGCAGGCCGCGCGCTTGGATGTCGTTGCGACTTTTTAGCGTGAGCGTGGCGTGACCGATGGCGGAATTATTCATAGCTGATGAGCGCGATGAAAACGATGACGCACACTAACGCGGCATCGTTGGCGCGTCAAATATTACGCTGTGTCAGAAATTGCGCGCCCCATCTATGCACCGCCAACCCTAATAAAATACACGCCCCGCCCAACCACACTTGCGGCAAAATTTCTTCACCATTTAGCGTATGTCCGAGCAGCAAAGCCAGCGCCGGCGTGATGAGATTGATGAGCGCGATGCGGCCGGTGTCCATGTGTTTAATGAGGTAGTAATAGAGCAAAAATCCCAGCACTGAACCCACACTACCCAGATAAATAATCACACTCATGGCGCGCGTCGGAATGCTGTCGGGTATATGTCCGTCGAACATCCACCAAGCCATAAAGAATAAGGGTAAGGCGACTGTCAGCGAACCGAAAGTAGTTGCCAGCGGCGGGCTGTCATCGCCGACTTTTTTAATCCAAACCAAGCCCAGTGCTTGTATGACCACGGCGGAAAATAAGGCGAGCAATCCCCATGCTGCATCGATCGCCAGCGCGCCGCGAAACACTAGCAATAAGCCGCATAAACCCAACGCCATGCCAGCCAATTTATTCAGCGTCAGCGATTCTTCTTTGAGCCACCATGCCGCGCCCAAACTGGTGATTAGTGGCGACAAACCGAACAATAAAGAAATCATGCCGGAGCTGACGAATTGCGATGACCAGTAAGCCAACACCATTGTTCCCGCCATGCTGATGCCACTTGCCGCGTAGCTGTGCAAAGCGCGTTTATGCAGCGGAATGCGGATGCGCAGCACAGCCAGCAATGCCATACACAGCAAGACTCCCAGCGTCATGCGCGACAACACCGCGAAGCTGAAACCCGCGCCCTGCGCGCTCCATTTAATCGCCAGCGGCGTGGTGGACCAGATCAAAATCACCGACAAAAATGCGAAAGGTAAAGGCATGGAAAATTTCAGTAGCAAACGAGTCGCGGATTATTTCCCAAACGCGGTGGATGTGCAGAGATTTTTTCTAGGAACCCGCGTCTGTTAAAATTTGCCATGAGTAAAAAACTATCTTTAGACAAAATCCTGCAATCCCAAGGCTTCGGTACGCGCAAATGGTGTGCCGAAGTGATAGACGATGGCGAGGTAAAAATCAACGGCGAGGTGGTCGATAATAGCCGCGCCAGCATCGCAACCGATGGTTTGCAGTTCGAGATTTTCGGCGAGTTGTGGACGTATCGCGAGCATGTTTATATCGCGCTGAACAAGCCCGCCGACTATGAGTGTTCGCGCAAAGCCAGTCATCATCCCGGCGTGTTGAAATTGTTGCCGGAGCAGTTCGACCGCCGCGATGTGCAACCCGTGGGACGCTTGGATCATGGCACTACCGGGTTGCTGCTGATGTCTGATGACGGGCCGTTTATACATAGACTATCTTCGCCTAAATATCATGTGACTAAGGTTTATGTGGCGACCACGAACGAAATGGTGACGGATGAATTGGTGGCGGAATTGTTGGGCGGCGTGCAACTTAACGATGAGCCCGCACCGCTGGCGGCGGTGAGTTGCCGCAAGGTTGGCGAGTATCAAATCGAGATTGTGTTGGCGGAAGGAAAGTATCATCAAGTCAAGCGCATGTTGGTCGCAGCAGGCAATCATTGCGTGGCTTTACAACGTGCGCAAATCGGGCGATTGAAGCTGGACGATTTGAAATTGGCGCAAGGCGAGTGGTGCTATTTGAGTGATGCGGAACTTGCCTTATTGACCACTGTCTGAGTTCCGTCGTAGCATAATTAGCGTATAGTTTTTCAACTTTTAACCCAAGCGAAGGCGAACCATATGAACACGAATTTGAAGTTATCCGCATTGAGCCTGCTCGCTATCATCAGCATAACAGCATGTTCGAAAAAACCTTCCACAGAGGAAGTGGCCGCGCAAAAAGCCGAGGTCGCTTCGGAAGTGGCTGCACAAGTGAAAGAAGTTTTGGCGGAAGAAAAATCTCAGCAAGCTCCGGCTGCCCGCGAGTCCACAAAAAAAGAAATCGAGCGTAAACACGAAGCGGCAAAAGCCAAATCAGTGGCGCAAGAAGCTCCCGCCATGCAGCCAGCTGCGGCTCAGCCAGTTGAGCACCCGGTTAATCATACGTGCGGGAATTGTGGGGTGGTACTGGCTGTGAATGTGGTAGAAGAACAGGGCAAGGGTTCAGGCTTGGGCGTGATAGGCGGCGGGCTAGTCGGCGGATTGTTGGGCAACCAAGTGGGTAACGGCAACGGACGCGATGTGGCGACGATTGCGGGTGTGGTCGGTGGCGCGTTAGCGGGTAATGCCATCGAAAAAAATGCCAAGAAGACGCATCATTATGAGATTGCCGTGCGCATGGAAGACGGCACGGAAAGAACTTATCGCCAAGCGACCGATCCCGGTCTGGCGAGCGGTACAAAAGTAAAAATCGAAAACGATACCGTCATCAGAAACTAAATCGCATCGCCTTAAAAACGAAAGGGGCGCAAGCCCCTTTTTTGTTTTGTAGCGTCATTTCCGCGTAGACGAAAATCCAGGTGCGAGAAAAATTACAACCTTAATTTTGCCGGCTTCGCCAAATATTTTTTGCTAAATTCCCGCCTGCGCGGGAATGGCGGCTAAACGGATAAATAACAATCAGGACGCAGCCGTCGGCAACGGTTAAAATCCGCCCTTACCATTATTTAATTCAATTTTATATGGCAATCCAGTGGTTTCCCGGACACATGAACTCGGCGCGCAACAAGGCCGCCGAGACCATGGAGTTCACCGATGTCATCATCGAGGTGTTGGATGCGCGCGCACCGCAGGCGAGTTGCAATCCGATGATAGAAGAACTGCGCCTGCACCGGCAGCGTCCTTGTCTGAAAGTGTTGAACAAAGCCGATCTCGCCGATCCGTTGGCGACACAGGCGTGGCTGAGTTTTTACAACAAGCAAGCGGGCGTGAAAGCAGTCGCGTTGAGTTGCAAAAATGCCGGTGACGCGGCGCGTGTGCCTAACCTGTGCGTGCCACTCGCGCCGCACCGCGACGACAGCCACAAGCCGCTGCGCATGATGATTATGGGCATACCCAATGTGGGCAAATCCACGCTGATGAACACGCTGCTCAAACGTCGTGTGGCGAATGTGGGTGACGAACCGGCGGTGACCAAATCGCAGCAACGCCACAACCTTAACGACCACATGACGCTCACCGATTCACCCGGATTGCTGTGGCCGAAAATCGAGAATCCCAACGATGGATTGATGCTTGCGGCGATACACGCCATCGGGCGCAATGCCACGATAGACGAGGAGGTCGCAGCATTTTTGGGCGAGATTTTATTGGCACGTTATCCGGCGCAACTGGTAACGCGCTACAAAATTTCATTGCAAGATTTGGATGGTATCGGTCTGGTCGAGGCCATCGCCAAAAAGCGCGGCTGTTTACTCAAAAGCAAGGGACGACAAGGCGAGTTGGATATGGAAAAAGCCGCGATGATTTTGCTCACCGACTATCGCGGTGGCACGCTGGGACGTATCAGCCTGGAAACGCCGGAAACACGCGCGGCGATAATGCAAGCGCAAGAGCCAGTTCTTTAGAACAGATTTTTTTGGCGATACATTTTGCTGTCGGCGACCAACATGAGAGCGTCCATAGTTACGCCCTCATCGGGATATAAGGCACTCCCGATGCTGGCACTGATGTGCAGCACGCGCTCTTGCAAATAAAAGGGTTTGGACAGTGCCTGACTTAATTTATACGTGACGTCCAGTATATCCACTTCCGAATTTACATTTTCAATCAGCACGGAAAATTCATCGCCACCGATGCGCGCGCAAAAATCCGTAGTCCGTATGGTCTCGACCAAACGTTCCGTCACCGCTTTGAGCAAGGCATCGCCGACCGCGTGTCCATAGAGATCATTCACAGGCTTGAAGTCATTCAAATCCAGACTCAATAATCCAAACTTGGACTGATTGCGCGCCGCGAGATTGTAGGTGCGCTGGAAAACGTCCTCAAAATATCTGCGGTTGGCGATGCCTGTCAGCGCGTCATGGTGCGCCATGTGTTGTAGAGATTCCTTGGCCTGTTTGTGTTCCTCTATCTCGTCCTGCAATTGCTGTCGCAGCGTGAGTGCGGTGATAGCGGTGCGGTAAACTTGCTTGGCTTTTTGATAGACCATCGCCTGCCAGATGATGGCGGAGTTGACCATAAGAAAATAAAAAAGCT
>JBAVPP010000149.1:0-4988 GCA_049693175.1 Gallionella sp.
ATTCAATTCCATCACCACCAATTCGGACTTGTCGTTAAAGCCCATGCGGATTTTGTCGAAGCTGGTGTCGCTGGCTTTCGCGCTGGCTTGCAACCATTCCAGGCCGTCGCCGCTGCCGTTTTCGTGCAGATTAAAGCCGCGCTCGATTTCGTTGTCACCGGACAGCAAGGCGGCGGGACTGCTGCCCAGCGCGGCATCGAGTTTTTTCACCGTGACTTGATTCAAATCCACATCGTATAACCAAAATTTTGCACCATCGCCGACGATGAGTTGCTCATACGGTTTTTGGTACGCCCAACGGAATTTTCCAGGTCGCTGAAATTGCATCACACCCGACGCGCTCTGCACACGCTTGCCATTTTGATCGCGCACTTCTTGCGTGAAATTCGCCTGCGCGGAATGCGTGGACGCGATAAAAGTTTTGAGCTTTTCTATCGCGGCAGCATGAGCGTTGGCCGCACACATGAGAATTGAGAGGCTTATAAAAAGTTTTTTTAACATGTTCATACCTATTGAGTAGTGAAGGGAGAAGAGTACAAGGGGGAAAGGGTAAAATCGGCAGCGTGCGGTGGGTTTTACCCTTCCCTCTTCTCCCTTTACCCTTCTCTGTTTGGAGCCAGCACTTCACGGTTGCCGTTGCTTTGCATCGCAGACACCAAGCCAGCCGCTTCCATTTGTTCGACTAATCTTGCCGCGCGGTTGTAGCCTATACGCAGATTTCTTTGCACCAGCGAGATGGACGCGCGGCGCGATTTCAACACCACTTCGACGGCCTGATCGTAAAGTGGGTCAGCTTCGGAGCCTAGCGTCGCACCGCCCGCGCCGCTCTCATTTTCCGCGTCGCTTTCATCCAGCGAATTCAGCACGCCATCTATGTATTGCGGCTCGCCTTGCGACTTCAAATATTCCGCGACCCTATGCACTTCCTGGTCGGACACAAACGCGCCATGCACACGTTGCGGATAGCCCGTGCCGGGCGGCAGATAGAGCATGTCACCCTGACCCAGCAAGGCTTCCGCGCCCATCTGGTCGAGTATGGTGCGCGAATCAATTTTGCTCGACACTTGAAAGGCGATACGCGTCGGCACGTTGGCCTTAATCAAGCCGGTGATGACATCCACCGAGGGACGTTGCGTGGCGAGTACCAAATGAATTCCGCAGGCTCTGGCTTTTTGTGCGAGACGCGCGATGAGCTCCTCGATTTTTTTGCCGACCACCATCATCAAGTCGGCAAGCTCGTCGATAAAAATCACCAGCGTATAAATTTCTTCCAGTGTTTCCGGGTTTTCGGGCGTGAGCGTGAACGGATTGGTATGCGGTTTTCCCGCCTTGATGCCGTCGCGAATTTTTTGGTTATAACCCGCCAAATTGCGCACGCCCATCGCCGACATCAGACGATAGCGTTTATCCATTTCCTGCACACACCAATTCAGCCCCGACGCGGCTTGGCGCATGTCGGTGACCACCGGCGCGATGAGATGCGGGATGCCTTCGTACACCGACAGCTCCAGCATTTTCGGATCGATGAGCAACATGCGCACTTGCTGCGGTGTGGCTTTGTAGAGGATGCTCAGAATCATCGCGTTAATGCCCACCGACTTGCCCGAACCCGTTGTGCCCGCGACCAGCACATGCGGCATTTTCGCCAAGTCCGCGACGATGGGTTTACCCGCGATGTCTTTGCCCATTGCGATGGTCAGCATGGAACTCATGTCGGCGTACACTTGCGAACTCAAGATTTCCGAGAGCTGCACCATCTGCCGTTTGGCATTCGGCAACTCCAATGCCATAAAGGATTTGCCGGGTATGGTCTCGACCATGCGTATGCTCACCACCGACAGCGCGCGTGCCAAATCGCGTACCAGATTGGTAATCTGGCTGCCCTTCACACCGACCGCCGGATCAATTTCGTAACGCGTGATGACCGGTCCCGGATACGCGCCGACCACTTTCACTTCCACACCAAAATCTTTGAGTTTGCGTTCAATCAAACGCGAGGTGAATTCCAACGTTTCCGCCGTCACGGTCTCGACATGTTGAGTTGCGGCATCTAGCAAATGCAAAGGCGGCAAAGGTGAATCGGGAATTTCGGCGAACAGCGGCGATTGTTTTTCCTGGCTCACGCGCTCGGATTTTTTCACTTCCACCACCGGCATTTCGATGTGGATGGGCTGATGATCCTCGACACGTTTTTTTTCTTCTTCCACTACCACGCTGCGCTGCGTCAACGCCTGCGCGCCTATGCGTTTATCCTGACGCGTCTGCCAAGTGCGGCGCAGCCACTGATATGCGGTTTCCAAAGCCGCCCCCAGGGCATCGACAAAACGCAACCAAGACAGTCCGCTGAACACGCTAAAGCTGGTCACCAGCAAGGCGAGCAACAACAAAGTCGCACCGATAAACCCTAATAATTGCGTCAATGCATCGCCCAACACCGCGCCTATCATCCCGCCGGGAGCCAAGGGCAACGCGGTCTTCAGACTGTGCAAACGTATCGCTTCTAGCGCGCTGCTGGACAATAGCAACAGCACAAAACCGATGCCGCTGACCCACAAAGCGCGGCGCGAGAAAATGCTGTCGGCGCGCAGATTGCGATACCCCGCCCAAACGCGTTGCAGCATCAGCGCGACCCACCACCAAGCGGACACGCCAAACAAATAAAATAATAAATCGGAAAGATACGCGCCCAACACGCCGCCGGGATTGTGTACCGCCGCGCCGCTGCCACTGTGCGACCAGGCCGGATCATCATGGTGATAGCCGAACAACACCACCGTAAAATAAATCGCGCAGGCGACGAACAAAATCCAGCGCGATTCGCGCAACACGGAAAAAAATTTATTACCGCTTGGATCGCGCTCAGGCTGCGCCATCACGCCGCTCCGATTAAGCCTAGCTGTTCAGCCACGCGCACTGCTTCCACACGGCTGTTGACGCGCAGGATTTGATATACCGCCGCGACGTGAATTTTCACCGTGCCTTCGGCAAGATTGATTTGCCGCGCAATCTCCTTGTTGCTCATGCCTTCCGCCAGAAATCCCAACACCTGCATTTGTCGCACGGTCAGGCCGAAGGCGTTGGTATTCAAGCTACGCTTGTCCATGCGTTCGCCCGTGACATGCTCTGCGGATTGTTGCTGTTGCAACAGTTGCGGCGGCACATAAACCCCGCCCGCCAACACCAGATTGAGCGCGCTCAACATCACCGGCGCGGTCGAACTCTTGCAGATAAACCCCATCGCGCCGTAACTCATCACTTTTTCCATCGTGTGTCTGTCATCCTCGCCGGAAATCACCACCACCGGAATATGCGGAAAACGCTGATGAAAAAATTTGATGGAAATCGGCCCTTCACCTCCCGGCATACGCAAATCAAGCAGAGCCAAATCCAATTCGGGATGCTGCTCCGCCAGCTTCAGTGCGTCGGGAAAATTACTCGCTTCATACAGCCCGCAAAAATCCTGCATCTGCTGCAAAACATAACGCATTCCTTCGCGAAACAAATTGTGGTCATCCGCCAATAAGATTTTCATTTGAACTTCCCCGATTGCAAAACTAGCACATCCGTAATCATATCATTCGGCCGCGTTTGGAATGGCACGATACCGAACAAGGGTGCGGGTATGCGCTTTTGCAAAGCGGCGATATTCTCAGCGCGCATCGCCATGTGTTCATCCACGCAATTCGCCACCCATCCCGATAGCGTCAGACCGCGTGCGGCAATCGCCTGAACCGTGAGCAGCGCGTGATTCAAACAACCCAATCGCATCCCGACCACAAGAATAACCGGCAAACCCAAGCGCACAGCGAGATCGCCGCTATCTTCGCTATCGTTAAGCGGCACGATAAAACCGCCCGCACCTTCCACAATCACCACATCAGATATTTTTTGCAGTGCGTGGAATGAGGCGACGATATGCGCCAAATCAATGTTCACATTTTCCTGTCGTGCGGCGAGATGCGGCGCGATGGCAGCGGCAAAACAATAGGGATTGATAAGCGACTTTTCGGCTGGCACATTGCTCGCCGCATTCAATAATTTTACGTCTTCATGTGTACCAGATTCATCTACGCCCGCTGAAATCGGTTTCATACCGATGACCCGCAAACCTTGCGCCGCATAGGCTTTAAGCAGCATACAGCTGATGCGCGTTTTACCCACATGGGTGTCTGTGCCCGTGACGAAATAGCTCATTTTAGAATCAGCCACAGAGACCACAGAGAAGTGCAAATCAGCGCGAGGTTTTCTCTGTGTACTCTGTGCTCTCTGTGGCAAAAGTTTTTCACAATTTGAAATCCGTCTTAATAATCGCGCGCCCGTCGGCTAATTTTTTGGGCGCAGGTTTCCACGCGTGACCATAAATCACTTCATACGTTGCGGGCAGTTTCCCGTCGCGTCGCAAGGTTTCGTAATTTTCCACCAGCATTTTCCATGCGTGTTTGCCCATCAAACCCTGACCGCGTCCCGCCGTGGCGTTGTTCGCGCCTATGGCTTTTAGGTCGTGCAACACCGAACGCACATCGTCATACGTCAGCGTCAAATATTCCATATCCATCACGGGTTCAGCAAAGCCGCCGTGCGACAACATATCGCCGATGTCATGCATATCGGCAAAGCGATTTAAGTGATTGTGACCATCCACGCCATGAAAAGCCTGACGTAATTCTTTCAAAGTATCGGGGCCAAAAGTGCTGAACATCAACAGTCCTTCGACTTTCAACACGCGATGCAAATCAACGAGTGTTGCGGGCAAATCATTACACCATTGCACCGCCAGATTCGACCAAACCATATCCAAACTACTTGATGCTATCGGCAAGGCTTCCACATCGGCGCAGACCATTGCGGCTTGTTGGTTGCTGAAGATTTTTTGCCACCAGTTTGATGTACCGCGCGCCGCGCGCAACATGCCAATAGCAATGTCCAAAGCGATCATTTGCGCGGATGGATATTTCGCCACCAGCTGCCGCGTGCCCCAACCTGTGCCG
>JBAVPP010000150.1:0-22052 GCA_049693175.1 Gallionella sp.
CATTAGGACAGTTCGCCATCACCGCGTTGCAAGCTTGGCTTGCGGTGCGCGATCAAATGGCCAACCGCGACGAAGCCGCGTTGTTCGTCGGGCAGCGCGGGCAACGAATTGCGCCGCGTGTGGTACAAGCGCGCTTAAAACAATGGGGCATCAAACTCGGCATCACCAGCGGCGTGCATCCGCATTTGTTGCGCCACTCCTTCGCCACGCATGTGTTGCAATCTTCCGGCGATTTGCGCGCTGTGCAGGAGATGTTGGGACACGCCAGCATTTCCACCACGCAGGTTTACACGCATCTCGATTTTCAATACCTCAGTAAAATTTATGACGCGGCGCATCCGCGCGCCAAACGCAAACCCTAAAAAATCCATCACCAACTATGACGCAAAATAAACCGGCAAAACCCAACACTCGCGCACCTTCCGGCAAGCGCGACTTTCGCAAACGCACCCGTCACCAGGAACCCGCCGCCGCGCCGCGCACCTTGCATCACGCAAACAGCGGCGATGCCCATGCCGCGCCGACTATCGTGCTGGCGGCGGGGCGCGAAAAATCTTTGCAACGTCGTCATCCTTGGATTTTTTCCGGCGCGATTGCGCGTGTCGATGGCGCACCCGGCAACGGCACGACCGTCGCGGTGCGCGATGCGGACGGTGAATTTTTGGCATGGGCGGCATACAACGCCGCTTCACAAATCAGTGCGCGGGTATGGTCATGGCAAGAAAATGAAACCATAGACGCGAATTTTTTCCGGCGCAAAATTGGCGGTGCGCTGGCGGCACGAAACACACTTTCCCCCACCCCAACCCGCCCCCAAAGTGAGGGGGCGTTAAACACCGGTATGCGCCTTATCCATGCCGAATCGGACGGCTTGCCGGGCTTGATCGTCGATCAATACGGCAAAGTGTTGGTGATGCAAATCGGCAGCGCGGGCGCGGAATTTTGGCGCGAAACGATTGCCGATATTTTGCAAGAATTGCGCGCGCCGATTTGCATTTACGAGCGCTCCGATTCCGATTCGCGCGGCTTGGAAGGTTTGTTTGAACGCAACGGCGTGCTGCGCGGCGCATTGCCGGAAGCAGTGGAAGTTGCCGAACATGGTTTGCGTTTCAAAGTGGATGTGGCGCAAGGTCAGAAGACCGGTTTTTATCTCGACCAACGCGACAATCGCCACCTCACCGAAACACTGGCACGCGATAAATCTGTGCTGAATTGTTTTTGCTACACCGGCGGATTCTCCTTGTACGCTTTGCGCGGCGGTGCAAAATCGGTGTTATCGATTGATGCCTCGGTGGATGCGCTGCGCATCGCGGAAGAAAATTTGATGGCGAATGGACTAGAGGCAAGCAAAGCCGAATGGCAGTGTGATGATGTGTTTTTAGCGTTGCGAAAATTGCGCGACCAAGGCAGAAAATTCGACTTCATCATTCTCGACCCGCCCAAGTTCGCGCCCACCGCCGCCTTCGCCGAAAAAGCCGCACGCGGATACAAAGACATCAATCTGCTCGGATTCAAATTGCTCAATCCCGGCGGCCTGCTCGCCACTTACTCCTGCTCCGGCGGCATCAGTGAAGACTTGTTCCAGAAAATTATCGCCGGTGCAGCACTCGATGCCAGAGTCGATGCGCAAATCGTCCATCACCTGCACGCCAGCGCTGACCATCCAGTGTTACTCAGCTTCCCGGAAGGCGCGTATTTGAAGGGATTGGTGTTAAGAGTGGCTTAGCAATTGTGTTTGCCGAGCTACACCCGGCAAACACAAAATCAATGTGAACTGACAAACGCTTTCACGCCCAATTTTTTATGCAATTTGTCTGCCGCGATGCGGGCTTCGTCGGCATCGTTATACGAACCCAATCTCACGCGTATCATGCCGCTTTGGTGATGCAGGCTGAGGGTTTGCGCGCTGCGGCCTAACTTGCTTTGCATTTTTGCCATGAAGTGTTTCGCGCTGCTTTCGGTCTTGAACGCGCCGAGTTGCAAATAGATATTGCCACGCGCTGCCGCAGGCTTAGAGGCGGCGACCGACGATGCAACCGCGAGTGGTGCCGATACGGCGGGGGATTCTATAGGCGTGCTTTGTACCGGCTCGCTGATTGCGGCGGGCGTGATGACGGCATCGGGTTTCAGACTTTCCACTTCGACTTCACCGCTGCCTGTTGCAATGATGCCGAGTTTATATGCGGCGGCGTAGGACAGATCGATGATACGGTCATGCATAAACGGCCCACGGTCATTGATACGCACGATGACGGATTTTCCGGTCGCCACATTGGTGACGCGCGCATAACTTGGGATGGGCAAAATCGGATGCGCGGCGGTCATGCCATACATGTCGTAAGTCTCACCATTGGTGGTGTGCTGGCCGTGAAATTTTTTGCCATACCAAGAGGCGATGCCGCGTTTTTTGTAATTGCCCGCCGTGGTCAACGGTGTGTATTCCTCACCCAAAACTTTATACGGATGATTGGCGTAACGATGCAAGGGTTCAGCTTTGGGAACCGCATCGGGTATGGCATCCAAATTGGCGGGCGCATTACCATCGGGGCCGTCGCCTGCCAAATATCCGCCCGAACCGGGAGCGGGCGCGCTGACGGAAGAAGAGGGACTAGCATGTGTATCGGGACGCTGCGGCGCGCTGCCGCAAGCGGCGAGCATCAGGGTGGCGACAACCATCACGACGATTTTTGCATGCATATTTTTTCCCTAAGTTTTATTGAGTTTTTGATGCGTCTCGATACTCATCAACATACCGAAACCCAGCAACAGCGTGAGCATGGACGTGCCACCATAACTAATCAGCGGCAGGGGCACGCCCACCACCGGCAAGATACCGCTGACCATGCCCATATTGACAAAAGCGTAGGTGGTAAAAGTCAGCGTGATGCTGCCCGACATCAAGCGCGTGAAATATGTCGAGGCACTGGCGGTAATCATAAAGCCGCGCGTAATCACGAACAGATACATGCACAGCAAAATGATGTTGCCGAGCAAACCGAATTCTTCCGAGTACACCGCAAAAATGAAATCGGTGGTGCGCTCCGGCAGAAAATCCAAATGCGTTTGCGTGCCCGCCATATAGCCCTTGCCGAACACGCCGCCGGAACCCACTGCTATCATGCCTTGGATAGTGTGATAACCCTTACCCAGCGCGTCTTGCGAGGGGTCGAGCAACATTTCGATTCTATGCTTTTGATAATCGTGCAGCATCGACCATAACACCGGTGCACTGGCAATGGCCGTCACGAACATTCCGCCGATAATGCGCCAGCTCAAACCCGCGAGGAACAGCACATAAAAACCGCTGGCGGAAATCAGCAAGGCCGTGCCTAAGTCCGGCTGGCGCGCAATCAAACCCACCGGCACGATGAGCAACAGCGCGGCGATCAAATAATTTCGCCAAGTCAGCGTGGCTTCGTGTTTTTCGAAATACCAAGCCATCATCAGCGGCACGCCAATTTTCATCAACTCAGAAGGCTGTATGGTCGCCACGCCTATGTTCAACCAACGCCGCGCGCCGTGGCTGATTTCGCCGAACAATGCCACGCCGATGAGCAACAACATGCCCAAAATATAAATCGGCAACGCGGTGCGCATCAGATAATGCAACGGCAAATTTGCCACCAGCCACATTAATCCCAGAGCCACCAGAATATTCGCACCCTGCGCCGCAACGCGCAGCCAGTTACCATCGCTGGCACTGAACAGCAGCATCAGGCTGGTCAGCATCAGCAGTGCGATACCCAGCATCAACATCCTGTCTATGTGCGCGATAAAACGCAGCCACATTTGTCGTTTAGTCATGCGGCGCATCCTCGCTTTCAGGCACTTCCACCAGCGGCGTGGGTGCTTTGCCGAGCAAATAATAATCCATCACTTTGCGCGCAATCGGCGCGGCTGTGCCGCCACCGTGACCGCCGTTTTCCGCCAATACCACCAGCGCGATTTTGGGCTGCTCGGCGGGCGCAAAAGCGATGAACCAAGCATGGTCGCGATGGCGTTCATCAATTTTGCTGGCATCATATTTTTCGCCTTGCTTCATGCCCACCACTTGCGCCGTGCCGGTTTTTCCCGCGATGTGATACGTCGCACCCAACGATGCGGCGACCGCCGTGCCACCCGGCTGTGTCACCGCCGCCATGGCACGTTTCACCAGATCCAGATGTTCGGGATTCAGTTTCATATCGATTTCAGGCTGCATGGTGATGATGCGATTTTCCTTGGCGCGCGAACTGCGAATTTCCCTGACCAGATGCGGCTTGTAACCCACGCCGTTATTGGCGAGCGTGGCAGTGGCATAAGCCAGTTGCATGGGCGTGACCAAGCTGTAACCCTGACCGATACCGACCGAAACGGTGTCGCCCGCGTACCACTTTTGGTGATAGCGTTTCATCTTCCATTCTTGCGAAGGCAACAAGCCGGCGGTTTCGCCTTCGAGGTCGATGCCGGTCTTTTTGCCGAAGCCAAAGCGCGATAAAAAATTAAAAATGTTGTCTATGCCCAACTCGGTGGCAAGTCCGTAGTAGTAAGTGTCGCAAGACACCACGATGGACTTGAACATATCCACCGTGCCGTGTCCGCCTTTTTTCCAATCGCGATATTGATGACTACTGCCCGGCAAAGTGAAATAGCCGGGGTCGCTGATGGCGTGGGTGGGCGAACGTGTGTTGTAGAACAAACCCGCCAAGGCCATGAAGGGTTTAATCGTCGAACCGGACGGATATTGTCCGCGCAAGGCGCGATTGTTGAGCGGATGATCGGGCGAGTTGTTCAATTCATCCCAACTTTGCGGATCGATGCCGTCGATAAATAGACTGGGGTCGTAACCCGGTTTGCTGACGAACGCCAACACCTCGCCGTTGCTCGGATCGATGGCGACCAACGCGCCGCGATAATTACCAAATGCCTGTTCCGCAATCTCCTGCAATTTTGCATCTATGCTCAACACCAGGGTGTTACCGGAAACCGGTGGCGTGCGCGACAGCAGGCGCACCGCGCGTCCCGCCGAGTCCACCTCCACTTGCTCCATGCCGGTGATGCCGTGCAACTCGGTTTCGTAACTCTGTTCCAAACCGGTTTTGCCGATGTAATCCGAGCCGCGATAGTTCGCCGCCAAATCATTTTCTTCGAGTTGGTCAACATCGGTCTCGTTGATGCGACCGATGTAACCAATCAGATGCGCCGCCTTGTCTGCGTAAGGATAATCGCGTAGTAAGCGAGCCTTGATTTCCACACCGGGAAAGCGATATTGCTGTGCGGCGAAACGCGCTACCTCCTCATCGGTGAGGCGATTGCGTATCATCACCGATTCGAGATTATGACTTTCCGCCAACAATTTTTTGAAACGCTTTTTATCCTTGGGCGCGATGGTGACCAACGTGCCTAGCTCTTCTATAGTCGCATCCATGTTGGCGACTTTGCCGGGCGTGAGTTCCAGCGTGTAGCCGGAATAATTGTGCGCCATCTCGACACCGTTGCGATCCAAAATCAGCCCGCGATTCGGCACGATAGGCACGATGGAAATGCGATTATTTTCCGCCAAAGTTTGATAGTAATCGTGGCGCATGATTTGCAGGTAGGCGAAACGCAGCAACAGGATTACCAGCAACACCAGCGCGAATCCGGCACTGACCGCGAGACGCAAACGGAAATGAAAAATCTCTCTAAGATGATTTTTGAGTTCGGCCTGCTTTTTCATCGCTGCTCACGACTCACCCGAACCTGACGCAGTCCTTGAAACACCAGACTGAGCGGAATCCACAACAAAGTGGAAGTGATGCAACCGAGAAAATATCCCCAGATCACATCGCCATTCACCAGCCAATGCACCAGCGCGTACACGGTATAAGTCAGCGCGAACAAGCCCAACACCTGCGTGGTTTGCTGGCGCAAATCGAACATTTGCAAACGGCGGTGCAACACCACACCACCGAATGCCAACAGCGTGTAAGTCAGCGCGTGCTGGCCGAACAAACTCGCATCCGCCACATCCGCAAACACACCTATCATCCAGCCCAGCCCGATGCCGATGCGCATGGGTTTATGCATACACCAATACAACAACACCATCGCCACAAAATCGGGACGCAACATCAGCGCGACACCCTGCCAGGGCAAGCCGTTGAGCAACAGCGCGACGATGATGCTCAACACGATGAAGGTGTTGCTAATCGGTCGCTGGATTTCGGTTTTGGGCTGATTGAGTGAGGCCATTATTTTTTCCGCTTTGCTCTGGCATTTTTGTTTTCTTCTGTGCTCGCTTCAGCGGCAGGTGCTTCGGGCAATTTCGACAGTTTGGAAAGTATCATCAAGTGCCGATGTTTATCCACGCCGCCGATGGGCAAGCAGGTGATGCGCGCAAACGGATACGCCGCATCGCGCTCGATTTTGGTGACTTTTGCGACCGGAATACCGCTCGGATAAATGCCATCTATTCCCGATGTCACCAAGGTGTCACCTTCCTGAATGTCGGAGCTGATCGGCATATAGCGCAGCACCAATTGGCTGGTATCCCCCGCGCCGAAGATGATGGTGCGCAAGCCGTTGCGCAACACTTGCACCGGCACGACGTGATCTTTTTCAGTGATGAGCGTGACTTCCGACAGCCAGGGATAAACGCGCGTGATTTGCCCGACAATACCCTCATCATCCATCACCACTTGCCCGGTTTGCAGATTCGCATCCGCGCCTTTGTTGACGATGATTTTGCGTTTGAATAAATCGCGCTCGGTATAGATTACCTCCGCCATTTGCGTGTCGTAAGTGGCGCGTATCGGCAGCGCGGCCAAGTTGCGCAACTGTTGATTCTCGGCTTGCAAAGCCTGCAATTGCGAGACCTGTGCCGCATCGCGTAAATGTTGCTCATTGAGGGTCTGGTTCCGGTTTTTCAAAACACTTTGCGCGGAAAAATAATCCCCCACCTGATTCCACACGCGTGCCGGAAAACTGGCGATAGCCTGCACCGGTGCGACCACCACCGACAAGGCACTGCGCGTCGACTCAAGATAGCGATAACGCGTGTCGATGAACATCAGCAACAGCGACAACACCGCAAAAAACACCAGGCGCACCACCGGACTCGGACCGCGATTGAAAAACCGGAATGAATGAGTGTGGTCTATCATTGCTGACGATGGTGATGGGTAAATGTAGAGGAGGAAGTGGCAAGTGGAATGGCAGAGGTTTTCCCACTCACCTCTCCCCACTTACGACTCGTTTTCACCCTTACTCAGTAGTGAAAATGTTGGACGATTTATCCAGACTTTCCAAGGCGCGACCCGAACCGCGCACCACGCAAGTCAGCGGGTCTTCCGCGATCAGCACCGGCAAGCCGGTTTCTTCCATCAGCATTCTATCCAAGTCGCGCAACAGCGCGCCGCCGCCGGTCAGCACCATGCCTTTTTTGGCAATGTCAGAACCCAGTTCGGGAGGCGTTTGTTCGAGCGCGATTTTCACCGCGCTGACGATGCTGTTGAGCGGCTCGGTCAGGGCCTCCAAAATCTCATTACTGGAAATGGTGAAACTGCGCGGCACACCTTCCGCCAGATTGCGTCCTGTCACTTCCATTTCGCGCACTTCGGAACCTGGGAACGCCGAGCCGATTGTTTTCTTGATGTCTTCAGCCGTGGTTTCACCGATCAACATGCCGTAGTTACGGCGGATGTAATTGATGATGGCTTCGTCGAACTTGTCGCCGCCAACACGCACCGAACCGGAATACACCGCGCCACCCAAAGAAATCACGCCGACTTCGGTTGTGCCGCCACCGATGTCCACCACCATAGAGCCAGTCGCTTCCTCAACCGGCAACCCCGCACCAATCGCAGCCGCCATCGGTTCTTCAATCAATTCCACACGACGCGCACCAGCATTGATTGCCGATTCACGAATCGCGCGGCGTTCCACCTGGGTCGAGCCGCACGGCACGCAAATTACGATACGCGGGCTGGGACTAAAAATACCCGCTTTGTAAACCTTGCGGATGAACTGCTTGAGCATTTGTTCGGTGACGGTGAAATCGGCGATTACGCCGTCTTTCATCGGACGAATCGCGGTGATATTGCCAGGTGTGCGACCCAGCATTTGCTTCGCGCCCAGACCGACTTGCTGTATCACTTTTTTGCCGTTCGGTCCGCCTTCCTGGCGTATCGCCACGACCGACGGCTCGTTCAGGACGATACCCTGACCGCGCAACCAGATCAAAGTGTTCGCCGTACCAAGATCGATTGCCAGATCGTTAGAAAAATAGCTGTTGAAAAATCCAAACATGTTGTGTCCCGTAGTCAAAGTGGTGTGCCGATAAACCCTAATATGATAACCTATTCGTCTTATTTCTATAAAGTTTTTGCTATGTCTCTTACTACACAGGATGTACAGAAAATCGCCCGTTTGGCGCGATTGGCGATGAACCCGGCCGAAATCGAAGCGGCACGCGCACAGTTATCGGGGATTTTTGAGCTGATCGCCGAGATGCAGGCGGTCGATACCAGCGGTATAGAACCCATGTCGCACGCGCAGGAATTGTCGCAACGTTTGCGCGAGGATGTCGTCTCGGAAACCAATCAGCGCGAGGCTTTTCAGGCCATCGCCCCGCAAGTCGAAGGCGGTTTATATCTCGTACCCCAAGTTATCGAATAATCCATCATGCTGAATTTATCCCTGCAACAAATCGGCGATGCGCTGCGCGCCAAACAAATTTCCAGCGTCGAATTGACCCAGCTTTATCTGGATCGCATCGCCACGCATAACCCGGTGTTGAACGCCTACGTCACCGTGGAAGCCGCGAAAAGTTTGGCACAAGCGCAAGCCGCCGATGCCATACTGGCAAACGGGACAGCCCAAGCGTTGACCGGCATTCCCATCGCACAAAAAGATATTTTTTGCGCGCAAGGTTGGCGCACCACTTGCGGTTCTAAGATGCTAGACAATTTCACCTCACCTTATGACGCGCATGTGATTTCGCAATTCAATGCGGCGGGTGCGGTGAATCTGGGCAAGACCAATATGGACGAATTCGCGATGGGTTCGTCTAACGAGACTTCGTATTTTGGTCCGGTTAGAAATCCGTGGGACATCAAAGCCGTGCCGGGCGGCAGTTCCGGCGGTGCGGCATCAGCAGTCGCTGCGCGTTTGTGTGCCGCTGCGACGGGAACGGACACGGGCGGCTCTATCCGCCAACCCGCCGCGCTGTGCGGCATCACCGGCATCAAACCCACTTACGGCACGGTGTCGCGCTACGGCATGATAGCCTTTGCATCCAGTCTTGACCAAGCCGGACCGATGGCGCGTAGCGCGGAAGATTGCGCGCTGATGCTCAATGTGATGACCGGACACGACCCGCGCGATTCCACCAGTTTGGTGCGCGACAAAGAAGAGTACACGCGCGATTTGCACAAGCCGCTGACAGGCTTACGCATCGGCTTGCCGCGTGAATTTTTCGCCGAAGGATTGTCGCAAGATGTTGCGGCTTGTGTGCAAGCGGCGGTCGCCGAATATCAAAAACTCGGCGCGATTGTGGTGGATATTTCCTTGCCAAACGCCAAGCTGGCAGTGCCTGTTTACTATGTCCTTGCACCCGCCGAAGCGTCCAGCAATCTGTCGCGTTTTGATGGTGTGCGTTACGGTTATCGCGCACCGGATTACACCGACCTCACCGATATGTACGAGAAAACTCGCGCGCAAGGTTTCGGTGAAGAAGTGAAACGCCGCATTATGATAGGCACCTATGTTTTGTCGCACGGCTATTACGATGCCTACTATTTGCAAGCGCAAAAAATTCGCCGCCTCATCGCGCAAGATTTTGTCGAGGCGTTCAAACAGTGCGATGTCATCATGGGACCGACCAGTCCTTCAACCGCATTTAATTTAGGCGAAAAAGGCGATGATCCGGTGCAAATGTATCTGTCCGACATCTACACCATCGCGGTGAATTTGGCGGGCTTGCCAGGCATGTCTATCCCGTGTGGCACCGGCGCAAACAATATGCCAGTAGGCTTTCAAATCATCGGCGATTATTTCAAAGAAGCGCAGATGTTAAACGTCGCGCATCAATATCAATTGGCGACGGATTGGCATCAACAACAGCCAAACGGAATTTGAAAAACAATCAAGCCACAGAGCACACAGAGAGAGTGTGTTTGAATTTCTCTGTGTACTCTGTGATCTCTGTGGCGAATAAGGGTTAGCAATATGAAATGGGAAATCGTTATCGGGCTGGAAGTGCATACCCAGCTTTCTACCAACACTAAAATTTTTTCCGGCGCGTCCACCGCGTTCGGTTCTGAACCCAACACCCAAGCGGATGCGGTGAGTATCGCGTTACCGGGCGTGTTGCCAGTGTTAAACAAAGGCGCGGTGGAACGCGCGATTAAATTCGGCTTGGCGGTCGGTGCGCACATCGCGCCGCGCTCGGTGTTCGCACGCAAAAATTATTTTTATCCTGACTTGCCCAAAGGTTATCAAATCAGCCAAATGGATTTGCCGGTGGTCGGACAAGGCGCTTTGACGATACAAGTCGAGCCGCTTTCCGGCAACGCAAAACCCTACGAAAAAACTGTGCGCATTACTCGTGCGCATTTGGAAGAAGACGCAGGTAAATCGGTGCATGGTGCGGCGCAAGGCTTGACTGGCATAGACTTAAATCGCGCTGGCACACCGTTGTTAGAAATCGTTTCCGAACCTGATATGAGCTCCGCCGCCGAGGCGGTGGCATACGCCAAAGCCTTACACACCGTGGTGCGCTGGATAGGCATTTGCGACGGCAATATGCAGGAAGGTTCGTTCCGTTGCGACGTGAACGTGTCGGTGCGCCGCCCCGGCGAACCGCTAGGCACACGCCGCGAAATCAAAAATTTGAACTCGTTTAAGTTTATGCAACAAGCCATAGATTACGAAGTGCAATGGCAAATCGACACGCTGGAGAACGGCGGAAAAATTCAGCAAGCGACGATTTTATTTAACCCCGATACCGGCGAGACCCGCGCCATGCGCAGCAAAGAAGACGCGCACGATTACCGTTATTTCCCCGATCCCGATTTGTTGCCGCTGGACATTACGCCCGCGATGTTGGCGGAAGTGCAAGCCACCATGCCGGAATTGCCGACCAGCAAACGTGCGCGCTACACCAATGAATTCGGGCTGTCAGCGTATGACGCAAACAGCTTGACCAGCTCGCGCGAAATGGCGGAATTTTTTGATGCGAGCGTGTCCATAGTCGGCGCGACGAATGCAAAATTGGCAGCAAATTGGTTGATAGGCGAACTCAGCGCGCAACTCAATCGTGACAATCTGGACATCGCGCAATGTCCAATCAACGCGGCACAATTTGGCGGGATGTTGGCACGCATTGCGGACGGCACTATCTCTAACTCCGGCGCGAAAGAAGTGTTCCGCGCCTTGTGGAGCGAGGGCGGCGAGGCAGATGCGATTATCGAAACCAAGGGCTTGAAACAAGTTTCCGACAGCGGTGCAATAGAAAAAATTGTGGCCGAAGTGATGGCGGCGAACGCTGAAAAAGTCGCGGAATATCGCAGCGGCAAAGATAAATTATTTGGATTTTTTGTCGGCGCGGCAATGAAGGCGAGTCAAGGCAAAGCCAATCCGGCGCAGTTGAACGAGGTGTTGAAACAAAAGTTGGCGGGCTAAATTAGTGATGTTCGTCATTCCCGCGCAGGCGGGAATCCAGTTATTAAATAAGTTACCGCGTAGCGGTTCAACACAAGATTTGTCCGCTACGCGGATTGTATTTTGGCTGGATTCCCGCCTACGCGGGAATGACGATTGTTCATACTCACGAGGAGCTAAAAATGTTGCGTGTGATTTTGTTGCTTACGATGACGATGATGCTATCTGCTTGCGGCACAAATCCGGTGACGCATAAATCTGAATTTCAATTCGTTTCCGAATCCAAAGAAATCGATATGGGCAATCAGAGTTATGTACCGGCACGCCAGCATCAGGGCGGCGATTATGTTATCGACCCGGAATTGACGGCTTATGTGCAAAGCGTGGGCAACAAACTCGCGGCGGTTTCGGATCGCCAATTGCCTTACGAATTCGTCATCCTCAACGACTCCGTGCCGAATGCCTGGGCGATGCCGGGTGGCAAAATTGCGTTCAATCGCGGCTTACTTTATGAGCTAAATTCGGAAGCGGAATTGGCGGCGGTATTGGGTCACGAAATTGTCCATGCGGCGGCGCGTCACGGCGCAAAGCAAATGGAAGATGGCATGTTGTTGCAAGGTGCGGTGATGGCGGCGGCAATCGCCGCGCAAGGCACAAATTACAGCAATCTGGCGGTCGGCGGCGCACAACTTAGTTCGCAATTGATGTCGATGAAATTCGGGCGCGACGATGAATCTGAAGCCGATCATTACGGCATGATTTATATGAAACGCGGCGGTTACGATCCGACTGCCGCCGTGACTTTGCAGGAAACGTTTGTGCGTTTAAGTCAGGGGCAACAGACCGATTTCATCAAAGGACTATTCGCCACCCATCCGCCCTCGGAAGAGCGTGTGCAGGCGAACAAAGACACGCTTGCGGAAATCGGCGCGGGCGGCGAGTGGGGACGCGAAATCTACGCGCAAAAAGTCGGGCACTTAAAAGCCACGCAAGCCGCATACAAAGATTATGACCAAGGTAAACAAGTATTGGCGACCGACCCAAACAAGGCCGCCGCGCTTGCCAAGCAAGCCATCGCCATCGAGCCGCGTGAAGCGCGTTTCCAGGAGTTGTTGGGCGATGTGTCGCTGGCGGAAAAGAACAATCAGGGCGCGCTGAACTATTACGACAAGGCGATTAAAATGCAGCCCGATTATTTCCGTCCGCATGTGCAAAGCGGCATCGCGCTGAACAATCTGGGACGCAAGACGGAAGCGGAAAAAGAACTGAATCAAAGTAACGCGTTATTGCCCACCGCCACCAGTCATTTCTTGCTTGGACAGCTTGCAGAAAGTCGCGGCGATGTGAATGCCGCGCTGCAAAATTATCAAATCGCCGCGAGCTCCAGTTCACCGGAAGGGCAATCTTCCACCGCGCATTTTTTGCGTCTCGATTTGCCGCGCAATCCCGCCAAATATCTGCAAGCGGGTGTGCAGTTGGATAGCAACGGCAATCTTTATGCCATCGTGCAAAATCCCACACCGATGACGGTCAGTAAAGTGCAATTCCGCGTGGTTCGGCTTAATCCGGCGAACGGTCAGATTGCGGCGCAAAGCCAAGCGATGACCACCAATACGCCGCTTGCCACCAATCAGCAGGAGCAAGTGCAAATCGCCGGCGTGCGTTTAAGTAATCCGCAAGATGCCAATCTATTCCAAGTGCAAATTGAAGGCGCGGCAGTTGCCAGCAAATAATCGCGCGGCTATGAACCTAGCAGCCCAGCCGCGATGTTGATGGACAACCCAATGACTGCGACGTTAAACCAGAAACTCAATAGCGATTGAGCCAGTGCCGTTTTGCGTAAGCTGTTCGACATCACGCTGACATCGGATGTTTGCGCCGCAACGGCAATCGTGAAAGAAAAATACAAAAAATCCCAGTAATCCAACTCTTCTTTTTTATCGGGAAAACTCAAGGCGCGATGTTCTTGGGGTGAGTGATAAAAAATGTGCGCGTAATGAAAAGTGAACAGCATCGCAACCAGAAACCACGAACCGATCACGGTCGCGACGGTAAAGGCGTAATGCGCCAAACTATCGCGGAATGGCAGCCCTTTAAGCGTGGATAATTCCAAAACAATTACGGCGATACTCACCACTGCCGCGACGCACATGATGGATAAAATCACCACCGAGCTTTTATCTTCCTGTTCGGCGATTTGGCGCACGCGCTGATGGTTCGCGGTCACCATCAACCAGCCCATCGTGCACAAGTACAGCCACACCGTGATGTTCCACCCGACCAGAATGCGCGTGACGCTATGCCATTGCCCCGGCAACAACAAGGCGACAACGAGACCCGCGATAATCGCAAAAACAAGGCGCGGGCGAGTACGGATAATTTTGGACAGAGGATTCATCGCGGATCTATATAGGAAGTGGAAAGTGAAACGTGGGAGAGTGTACCGCGTTTCAATTGCCGCTCGCCGCATCATGGCGAGGGCAAGTCGGTCAGCCCTTATTTTTCATTCACATTTTTTCAGAACATGCGTTATGATTCCACATTCGCCAGTGGGGAAGCTGGATTTGGGCAATTAAATTTTATACAAAGGTGATACAGATGGACGCAAAAGTTCGCACACTCGTACTCGCAGTAATCGTCGCCGCTGTTTTGTGGTTTGTCGGCGGCTTCGTTGTTAATAACATGATAGGCATCGTGCTGGTGATGATAGGCATTAGCATCGTTGGTCTTGCCGTCGGCAATTTGATGAACTCGCCGGAACCTGTACATCACGACTAAATAGCATCGTCGCACCAAAAAAACGCCACCGCAAGGTGGCGTTTTTGCTGTGTCCAGAACGCTGTATTTGTATTTTCGAAACGCAGCGCGCATCGGCATTGTCATCCCCGTGAGGGTAATGATAAGCAACTTTGTTAACTCACTTTTTTCATCGCCGCCTCGATACGCTGGCATAAGGTTTTCAATATTTTAATGCGCGCGAAATTTTTATCGTTCGCTTCGACGATTACCCACGGTGCAATGCTGGTGCTGGTTCTGTCCACCATATCGCAAACCGCTGTCTGATAATCATCCCATTTTTCACGATTGCGCCAATCATCGGGCGTGATTTTGAAACGTTTGAAAGGGATTTTTTCGCGTTCCTTAAAACGTCGTAGCTGCTCGTCTTTGGTGACCGTCAGCCAGAATTTTATGATTACCGCATTGTTCGCAACGAGTTGTTCTTCAAAATCGTTAATCTCGCCATAAGCCCGCATCCAGTCGGCTTCGGAACAAAATTTTTCCACGCGTTCCACCAGCACGCGACCATACCAAGAGCGATCAAATATGGTGAAGCGTCCGGTGCGCGGCACATGCCGCCAAAATCGCCACAAATAGGGCTGCGCACGCTCCTCTTCGGTCGGTGCGGCGATAGGCACGACGCGGTAATAGCGCGCATCCAACGCGCCGGTGACGCGCCGTATCGCGCCACCTTTACCGCCCGCATCCGAGCCCTCAAACACCGCGATGACGGAGATTTTGCCAAAGCGTTCATCGCGGGTGAGCAGATTCAATTTGCCCTGATACTTTTCACGCTCGGCGGCAAATTTCTTGTCGCTCAACTGCTGCGTCATGTCGAGTTTGTCAAACAAGTCCAGATGGTCGATGGCGGCTTGCAACGGTGGTGCGGCGACCACCACCGTTTGATTCGCGTGATCCAGCCGCTTGCGCATTGCCTCCAACAAAATCTTGCCCGCCGTGATGCTACGGTAACGCTCGTCGGCACCCTCGATGACCAGCCACGGGGCTTGCGCGCTACTGGTGGCTCGCAACACATATTCGGAGATTTTGCGGAACTGATCATATTGCTGATAGCGCTCCCAATCGAGATCGGTCACGCGCCAGCATGTTTTTGGATTTTTTTCCAGCGATTTCAAACGCGATTTTTGCGCATCTTTGGAGAGATGAAACCATAGCTTGATGATGAGCGCGCCCTCGTTACTGAGCATGGTTTCGAAGCGATTGATGGCAGAGATATTTTTTTTAAGGTGAGTATTTTTTATTTTGCCCATTGCGCGCTGCACGATGGGCGCGGTATACCACGAACCGAAAAACATGCCGATTTTTCCCTTGGGTGGCAACGCCCGCCAGTAGCGCCACATCGGCGGGTGCTGGCGTTCTTCGTCGCTGTGTTCCGCCATCGCGTGGACTTGGATGAAGCGCGGATCCATCCACTCATTGAAGAGGTTGACCGTTTCGCCTTTACCCGCGCCATCCACGCCACCCACCAGCACGATGACGGGAAACTTGCCCTGTTGTGCCAAATCGAATTGCGCGTTGAGCAGGGCCTCACGCAATGCGGGCACTTCTTTTTCGTAGGTGCTTTTGTCTATCTTGTGGCCCAGTTCGGCAGATTCAAACATGATGTGCTCCCGTGGTAAAAAATCTCCTATAAAAAATCCGGTGTAATGACCAGTCGCAAAGTCGTCTGCGCATAGTCATCTCGCGCTCGACGGCTGAACCACCATAGTGCGCCTTTTTTGATACTCAATGAAGTCTCGGCGCTGCCCAGTAGCAACGCGGCAACGGCACCCAGCGTGGGTTGATGGCCAACGATCAACACCGTGCCGTCCGCAGGAGTTTTATGGTCGCGTAGCGCGGCGTTTGCTCCGTCCCCCTCCGATGGAAGGTTGGGATGAGGGTGACGGGCAAGCCCGTTCGGCCAGCGCGCCGCCTGCAAGACAGCATGAGCCGAAGCACCAGGGGCGATGGACGGTGCTAAGGTATATTTTTCAGTGTAGGCTGCCACGGTCTGGCGGGTACGGGTGGCGGGACTAACCAGCACTCTTGTATCGAGAGGCAAATGCTGGTGCAAAAATGCGGCGATCTTTTCCGCTTGCTTTCTGCCTTTGAGAGTCAATTCCCTATCCATATCGGGTGTGCTATCTTCCGCCTCAGCATGTCGCCACAAAACAATATCCATGCTTGTTCTCCAAATATTACATTTCACGAGAGAGAATATACTGTATACACTGTTTGTTCCACATCAATTTTGAGGAGTAACCATGAACGCAGATACACCCAAAACCGCTGTCGCAAAAACCGAAGCCCCCGCAGCAAAATCAGCGGTCAAAATCGCCAAACCCAAAGCGGCAACTAAACCTGCCGTCAAAACGGTGATTAAATCCAAAGCCGCCGACAAGAAGGCAGCCGATAGCAAAAAACCAAAAAAAGAAGCTAAAGTCAAAGTCGTGCGCGACAGCTTCACCATGCCGCAAGCCGAATATCAAAAAATCGCCGACATCAAAGAGGCTTGCCTAAAAGCCGGTATGCATGTGAAAAAAAGCGAGGTGCTACGCGCGGGTTTACAAGCACTCACTGCACTGAGCGTTCCGCAGCTCAAAGCCGCACTGGGCAAGCTGGATAAAATCGCAACGGGTCGCCCCAAAAAGCACTAATCCTCAGCACCTCCGGAAACTTCAGCGAGCAGGTTTAACAGCTCCAGTTGCGCGCATTTCGGTATGCTGCGCGGCGCGGGTTTGCGCCGGTAATCCCCCTCGCTGTCCATATCCCAGGCTTGAAGATTGTCTTGCAAATAAATCTTCAGCCCCTCATCCATCACGCGTTTTTTGAGCTTCTTGTCCAGCACCGGAAAACATACTTCGATGCGCCTGAAAAAGTTTCTGTCCATCCAGTCCGCGCTTGCCAAATAAACATCGTGGGCGAGATCGTTGCGGAAATAATAAATACGCGAATGTTCCAGGAATCGGCCGATTACCGAACGCACGCGGATGTTTTCCGACAAGCCTTTTACACCCGGACGCAAAGCGCACACGCCGCGTATGATCAAATCGATTTTCACGCCGGCTTGGGATGCCTCGTATAAAGCGTTAATGGTTTCCGGCTCAAGCAAAGCATTCATTTTTGCCATGATGTGCGCGCGCCTGCCCTGCTTCGCCAACGCGGCTTCTTGACGAATGGCGCGCAATACCTGCTCGTGCAAAGTGAACGGCGATTGCCACAAGTGATGCAGCGTGCGCGCCTTGCCCAAACTGGTGAGCTCGCCGAATACTTCGTTCACGTCGGCACACATTTGTTCGTGACAGGTGAACAAACCAAAATCGGTATAAAGCAACGCGGTGCGCGGATGGTAATTGCCTGTGCCCAAATGCACGTAGCGGCGCAGCTTATCTTCTTCGCGCCGCACCACCATCAGCATTTTTGCGTGCGTCTTGTGGCCGACCACGCCGTACACCACATGCGCGCCGACCTCTTCCAATTTGCCCGCCCAATTGATGTTGGCTTCCTCGTCGAAACGCGCCAGCAACTCCACCACCACAGTCACTTCTTTGCCGCGCTTTGCCGCTGCAATCAGGGCTTCCATGAGCGCGGAATCGACCCCGGTGCGATACACGGTTTGCTTGATCGCCACCACTTTTGGATCGCTGGCGGCTTGTTGAATAAAGTCGATGACAGGTTTGAATGATTGGAAAGGATGATGCAACAGCACATCGCCTTTGCGTATCACCTTGAACATATCCGAGCCTTTTTTCCTTAGCGTGCTTTGCACACTTGGAACAAACGCCGGAAATTTCAGATCGGGACGCGCCACCATGCCGGGCACTTCCATGAGTCGCACCAGATTCACCGGACCATGCACACGGAACACATCTTCCGCAGCGAGATTCATCTCCTTGAGCAGCATCGCCTCGATTTGCGGCGAGCAATTGTCGGCAATCTCCAAACGCACGGCATCGCCAAAATGGCGTTGCGGCAGTTCGCCTTGCAAACTCAAGCGCAGATTTTTAACTTCTTCCTCGTCCACAAACAAATCACTGTTGCGCGTGACGCGGAATTGGAAACAGCCCAACACTTCCATGCCTATAAATAATTCATTGACATGGGCATGGATGATAGAGGAAAGAAACACGAAACCATGGTCGCAACCGCTAATCTCAGCCGGCATGGGTATGGTGCGCGGCAACACACGCGGAGCTTGCACGATGGCGCGCGCCGAGCTGCGGCCAAACGCATCCTTGCCACTCAACTCAACAGCGAAATTCAAACTCTTGTTGAGGACGCGCGGGAATGGATGTGCCGGATCAAGACCGATGGGTGTCAATACCGGCATGACTTCGCGGAAAAAATAATCGCGCACCCAAGCCTGCTGCACCTCGTTCCAATGCGTGCGCCGGATGAACTTGATCCCTTCCTGCGCAAGCGCGGGAACCAGCTCGCTGTTGAACAACTGGTATTGTCTTTCGATGAGCGGATGCGCTTGTTGCCGCACCAGTTTTAGCGTTTGCTTGGGTGTCATCCCATCGGCACTCGCGGTGTCCACATCCAGCTTAATCTGCTCCTTCAAACCTGCCACGCGTATCTCGAACAATTCGTCCAGATTGCTGCTAACGATGCACAAATACTTGAGGCGTTCAAGCAAAGGCAATGCGGAATTTTCCGCCTGCGCCAGAACGCGACGATTAAACGCAAGCTGTCCGAGCTCGCGATTAAGAAATTGCTGCGGGGTAAAATTTTTATTCAAGAAACTTCCTGATACTTAATGCTTGGGCGGAACGTAACCTTGCACCGCGTCCGTGCTGCCGCCGAAGAAATAATTTTCCATTTGTGTCGCCAGATATTTGCGCGCCGCCAAGTCGGCAAGATTCAACCGATTCTCATTGACCAACATGGTTTGATATTTAATCCAACCTTGCCACGCCTCTTTGGACACGTTTTCAAAAATACGCTGGCCCAGCGCGCCGGGGTAAGGCAATCTATCCAGACCTTCCGCCTCGCGACCGAGTTTGATGCATTGAATCATTCTTGCCATTGTGTTTCTCCAAGGGGGTTAATTGTACGTTGCTATTATGACATTCCGATGACTAAAGCGTGTCCGGTTAATTGGCTTGAATTATAAAACGGCCGGGTCACGGATTCGAGAAATTCTTGAAGCGTTGTTTGCGTTCATTATCCAGCAGTTGATAGAACGGTGGGGGCGGATTGTCGGCAACCGCCTTGACGGTTTCCACGCGCTTGATCATGTCGTAATACATGCGGATATTTTCCACCAGTATCACCGCTTCGCCACCGCGCGCATAACCGTGCGGGAGTTGCTCAAAATATTGTGGCTGGGTCAGCTTGGGCATCCACTTGCGCACATCCACCCAGCGATCCGCATCCATGCCCATGCGTTGCGTGAGTATCCGCGCATCCTCCAGATGGCCATTGCCTTGGTTATATGCCGCGAGTGCCATCCAGGTGCGATCCGGTTCGGCAATATGCGCGGGTAACTGGTCGCGTATCGACACCAGATAACGCGCGCCCGCCAATGTGCTTTGCCGCGCATCTAGCCTGTTCTCAACATTCAAATGATCGGCGGTGTCTTCGGTCAACATCATCATGCCGCGCACATTGGTCGGGGATGTGGCAAGCGGATCCCAATGCGACTCCTGATACGCCAGCGCGGCGACCAATTCCCAATCCAGCCCGCTCCAATGTGCGGCTTCGGTGAACAAGGTTCGATAGCGCGGCAAGGTGGTGCGCACCTGCTGCAAAAATGTCGCCGCATCCATGGGAGCGAGGCGTTCGTTGAAACCATAAAAACGATCAACCAGATCATGCAGGCGACCATCTTTGCGGATTGCTGTAAAAAATTGTGCCGCCTGCTCGCGCAACTTTGCATCGCTATCAACGGCAAACGCCCATGCCAATTGGCTAGGTGCAATTCCGTTGAATTTCGCCACTTCCAAATTCTCGTGAAAATTTTTCGCCAGTCCGAACTGCTGCTGATTGGCGAAAGTCGCATCTAGTTTTCCATCGGACACCTCATCCAATAAATCATCGACACCGACTTTGTCGCGCGAATCCCAGTGCAATGCCGGGTTGCTTTGCTTGAGTTCATTGAGCACCGCTTCCTGCGCAGAACCCGACACCACGGCGATTTTTAATTTAAGCAAATCCGCAACATTTCCTGGCGCATCCAGTGCGTCGTTGAACACCAACTGCTCGGCGACCGTTTGATAACTGCTCGCAAATATCACGCCCGACTGCGGCGTATTGCTGCGAAATCCAAATGCCGCGAAATGTGCCTGATGCTGCGCCAACCATTCCGGCACGTGCGCCACATCGCCAGGAATGACTGTCAATCTGACATGCAAATAAGCCGCAAACAATTTCGCCAACTCGTGATTCAGCTGCGAGTCCGCGCTGGTTTGCGACGCATCTTCCAAAACGACCAATTCGCCTTTTTCCCAATCCGGCAACACTTGTTGTTGTGTCCAATGACAACCGTACAATAGCAACGCGCCAACCAACACGCAGGCTAGTAGCAGTATTCGTGGCAACCGAAATGACGATGGCGATTTTTGCATGACCACATTCTGCACGAGATTCGCACTTGCTGGTAGAATGCGCGCCGCAATGATTTAGCCGCATCACGGAGAGGTGGCAGAGTGGTCGAATGTACCTGACTCGAAATCAGGCGTAGCGTATTCCGTTACCGTGGGTTCGAATCCCACCCTCTCCGCCAGAACACTGTTTTAACCAGTCTCAAAAAGTCTCACTAACCCGCCGCCTTACAAGGTTTGCGGGTTTTTTATTGCTTATTCAGTATCAAGTATTCTTATTGCAGCTTACAATAATTGGGGGTGAAATTGGGGGTGAAACCCAGTTCGAGAAAGTTTTCACCCCCAAGTTGTCGCAACGCTACTTTAGGAGATACCCCCACCATGCCACTAACCGATACTGCTATCAAGGCTTTACAAGCTAAGGCTACCCCCTATAAAACTTCGGACGGCGGCGGCTTGTTTCTTTTGGTGCAATCTAACGGAGCGAAGTATTGGCGGCTTAAATATCGCCACGCCGGAAAAGAAAAAACGCTATCACTGGGGGTATATCCCGAAGTTGGTCTAAAGAAGGCTAGAGAGGGGCGCGAACAGGCGCGCAAACTGCTAACGAATGGTGCAGACCCTAGCGCAACCAAGCAAGCGGCAAAACAAGCTACAGGTGCGGACGTGCGCAACAGCTTCGCCACGATAGCCGCTGAATATCACGCGCTTAAATCCCCAACGTGGACAACTGGACACGCGAAACAATGGCTGATCAACATGGAACGCCACGCCTTGCCCGTGTTTGGACATTGCGCCATTAGCACCATAGAACCCTTGCAAGTGTTGGAAGTGTTGCGCAGCATGGAAGCGCAAGGCACTTTCGAGACACGCGATAGACTGGGGCAAAGCATCGGGGCGGTGTTCAAATATGCGATTGCCACAGGGCGCGCTAAATACAATCCCGCTGCTGATATTCGCACCGCGTTAGCTGATAGCCCCAAAGCAAAAAACTTTGCTTGTCTAGCCCCTGCTGACTTGCCCGACTTCCTGCACGCCCTAACCGATTACCAAAGCCGTGCGCACGTTTCCCCGATTGCGGTATCAGCAACCCGCTTGCTTATGTTG
>JBAVPP010000151.1:0-4596 GCA_049693175.1 Gallionella sp.
AACCGGAAATAAGTTCCAAGCGATGCAGTTTGTGCAGCAAAATCGCCAAGCTCGCCAAGGCCGCCAACAGTCGCAGTAATTGAGTCGCACCATCTTGCAAACCCTCGCGTACCGGACTACACACACCCAGACTTTGCCAGAGCGCGTCGCCGGGCGTGGTGTAAGCATAGATGATGAGCAGCGACAAAAAAATCCAGCGTGTGCGGCGCAATAATTGCCAGAGTTTTTTGCCTGCCAGCAGCGCGCCCGCCAGCAATAAAACAGCCGCGACCCCACTCAGCGGCGCGAGTGGCAATCGCTGCATAAAGGCGACCAGCACGCACCAGATGAGAATTTGCAAGGCGGGATGCAAGCTCAATATTCGCTCCAAAAAAAACGGCAGCCCATGATGAGCTGCCGCGTTATCCATGCGCTCGGCTTAACCGAGTTGTTTCATAATTTCCTCGGCGGCTGCGCGTTGTTCCGCATCGCCTTCCTGCAACACTTCATTGAGGATTTCTTTTGCACCCGCATAGTCGGTCATTTCCTGATAGGCGCGCGCCAAGTCCAGCTTGGTGGCGACTTCATGCCACTGCTCGCTACCCGCACCAGTTTTCGCCGACAAATCGTTACCCAAATCGAGATTGATGTCGCTCAAGTCGAACTCATGCGGTTTCGCAACCGGGGCTTTAGGCTCGGCTGTCTCTACAGGGAAATCCATCAGGAAGGACATGCCGTCATCCGCCGGTTTTTCCGCAACAGTTTCACCTTTTGCAGCAGGCATAGGCGGATGCGTCGCGGTGATGTCGAACACTAAATCGCCCAGGTCTGACAGCGTTTCCTTGGGTTTGGTGTCGAGTGCGTGCGTGTCGATTGGATGCGCGCCCACATCAAAATCCATGACCGAAGATTTGGGTGCTGCAACAGCCGCCTCCATATCCGCAATCATCTTGGTAGTCGCCCCCATATTCGGCTCGACCGACGGCTCATCTGATGACAGGAAATCAGCGGTGCGCGGCACGGTTTTAGTTGGCATATCGGGCTTGGCAGACAACACCGCAGTCTGCATGGTCGCGCTGTCGGAATCTTCAACCTGTGTCGTGCCGCTATACAGCGGATTCTTAGGGTCGAGTTTTTTACCCATGCCTTCGGCTTTTTTCCACGCCGTGGCATCACCGGAATGCTTGACCTGCGAGGCAATATCCTCAAACGCCGCGTTATCTTTGCGCGCCGCATAAATATCCAACAACTTCATTCTGATCGGAGTCTTATCCGCCGCACTTTGCAAGGCATCTTGCAATATTTCCTCGGCTTGCACATCGCGCCCGAAACTCAAGAATAAATCCGCTTCGCTGATGGGATCATCTTCGGTTGATAGCGGCGCGAGCATCTGGGTCTGACCGGACTGCACAGTAAAGTCGCCCGTGTCTGGCGATGGAATCTCAGGTGCGGCAATATGCGTGGAGGTTGATGCAAAATCCAATGCATCGGGCTTGGTTACCGCCGCAGCTTTACCTTTGCGACGACGCATCGCGATTGCCAATCCACCCAGACCCAACAAGGCCGCCGCACCGCCACCAAGATACAAAGGCTCTTCCATGAGTTGATCGAAGAGGGAGGGTTCTTCAACCACGGTGGGCTTGACAACCGGTTTAACCACGGGCTTGGGTGCGCTCACCGCCGCGACCGGGCTTGCCGCGATGGCCGCCGATGCAATCTGAACCGGAGAAGCGGCTTGCACCTGAGAAACGGCCTGAACTGGCGCGACAGCAGCGACTGCCGACACCGGTGCGGCAACCGCACTCGCAACTGCTGGCGCGCTGGCGGGTTTCGCCGCCAACGCGGCGGCTTGTGTTTTCAACTCGGCAAGATGTTTCATGTCTTGCAGATTTTTTTCCAACAAGGCTTTGCGCGCGCGATCTTCCTCGGCAGCTTTGGCTTTGGCAATCGCCTCTTCTTGAGCGGCGTTTTTCTTGTCTTGATTGCTGGTTTTTCCGGCTGCAACCTTATCGGTTGTCGCATCACCTTTGGATAATTTCAATACCTCTTTGGCGGTTTCTTTAACGGGTGGAGTCTTGTCCGCGACACTGCTGCTAACCTTGCCGGAACTGCTCTGTTGCGGAGCTTGTTGCTTGCTGCTGGTTGGCGCGGCACTGGCGAGATGCTGGCGGTACGCGTTCCAATCACTGACCTGCGCATGTATCTCGTTTTTCGCCTCGCTCTGGGTCAGGGCGTTCAATTCTTTTTCATCCGGTCTGCGCAACACTTTTCCCGTTTTGATACGGTTCATGTTTTGACCGTCGAACTGATCCACTTTGGCGCGATACAAAGCAACGATCATGCGCTCCAAACTGACTCCGCCCACTTTGTTCGCAACCGCGATTTTGTTCAGGGTATCGCCCTGCTGAACTGTGATGTCACCTGTTTCCACCGGCTTGCTGACGACCGCCTCGGCTTGCGGTTTGGATTTTGCTGTGCGCGCTTTATTTTTGACAGGCTTAGATTTGGCTGGCTGCTCCGCCTCATATTCAACCGGAGTCAAAGCGGGGGCTACACTTGCCGCCGGTGGCACGCTGTTCACGACGGGAGCGGCAACGGGTGCGGGTGGGGCTATAGGTTGAACGGAAACAGGTGCGGGTGCGGCAATAGGCGCAATCGGCTGCACGGGTGTCGCGGCAGGTTGCTCCGCCTGATAACCCGGCGGATCTAACAAGAACGTGTACTCGCGCATCACTCTGCCCGAAGCCCATTTCAACTCTATCATCAGACTCACGAACGGATCGTTGATAGGCTGTTGCGAAGTCGCATGTATGTACGACGAGCCATCGGCACGACTTTCAATGGTGAATTTGAATTTATTGTTGAATGGATAATCCAGACCCGCGCTCTTGTACGCCTCTTGCGAAGCGAGCCGTGCGACTAGACTGGACTTTTCATCTTTGCTGACTGAAACCAATTCGACATTTGCACTGAGCGGCGCGCCCAAAGCGGAACGCACATCAATGCCACCGATACCTGCTGCGGATGCGTGCATAGTCCAAGCTACCGCCGCAATCCCAAGCATTTTTATTAGTGATTTTTTCACGCTATCACCTTCATTTTATTTATTGGACAATTAAATTAGCATCAAAGAGTTATCTGCACAAGCTAATAATCTTGTTTACTGGTGATTTAGTCAAATATTTCTTTATTAAAAGTTGTGCGACTAGCGATCCAACAAAATGCGCAACATGCGCCGCAACGGTTCTGCCGCACCCCACAGCAACTGATCGCCACACACAAAAGCACTCAGATATTCCGCGCCTAATTCCATTTTGCGCACCCGCCCCACCGCTATATCCAGCTTGCCTGTCACGGCTGCGGGTGTCAGTTCGCGCACGGAAAGTTCGCGCTGATTCGGCACAAATTTCACCCAAGGATTACCGCCTTTAATCAACGCTTCAATCTCATGCAACGGCACATCTTTATTGAGTTTGATGGTCAACGCCAAACTATGGCAACGCATCGCGCCGATACGCACACACAGCCCATCCACCGGAATACGCTGGCTGGTGCCCAAAATTTTATTGACCTCGGCTTGTCCTTTCCACTCTTCTTTGGACTGACCATTTTCCAGCTGCTTATCTATCCACGGAATCAAACTGCCCGCCAGCGGCGCGCCAAAATTTTGTGTTGGCATTTCGTTCGAGCGCAAGCACTCCGCAACCTTGCGGTCGATTTCCAGAATCGCGGATTTTTCATCCGCCAACAAATCGGCGACCGACGCATGAACCACGCCCATCTGCTTGAGCAACTCGCGCATATTTTGCGCGCCCGCACCGGATGCCGCTTGATACGTCATAGACGATACCCATTCCACAAAACCCGCATGGAATAAGCCGCCCAAGCCCATCAGCAAAATACTGTTGGTGCAATTTCCGCCGATAAAATTCTTGCCGCCGCTCGCCAATGATTTTTTGATGAGTGCGAGATTCACCGGATCGAGCACGATGACGGCATCGCCTTCCATACGCAAAGTCGATGCCGCATCTATCCAATAACCTTGCCAACCCGCCGCGCGCAATTTGGGAAAAACCTCAGTAGTGTAATCGCCGCCTTGGCAGGAAATAATGGTGTCCATTTCTTGCAGCGCATTCAGGTCGTGCGCATCTTTCAACGCAACGCCGCGACCCTCCGCAGGTGACGCGCCGCCCACATTTGAAGTGGTGAAAAACACAGCGTCGATAAGATCGAAATCCTTTTCCGCACGCATACGTTGCATGAGTACCGAACCCACCATGCCACGCCAACCGATTAGTCCTACTTTCATTTCTTTTCCTTTTTAAATCAGGGAAGGGAGCGCACCTGCGATGCTCAAGGGAGAAGAGAGAAGGGTTCTACCCTTGAGCGCGTAAGCGCGCACCCTTCCCCCTTTACCCTTCCCAATATTCACAGTGCCGCGACCACCTCGTCGCCCATCGCCGCACAACCGATTTTTTGCGTGCCCGCCTCATAAATATCGCCAGTGCGCAATCCTTGTTGCAGGGTTGCGCGCACCGCCGCTTCGATTTGTTGCGCCACATCTTCACGCGCAAAAGTGTAACGCATCATCATCGCCACCGACAAAATCGTCGCCAG
>JBAVPP010000152.1:0-1753 GCA_049693175.1 Gallionella sp.
GCCAAACTCAATGCCAAGCCGCTCGCACTCAAGCGATAACTCACAATCGGTTTTACGACGATAGGTTCATCCGAACGCAAACGCGTCGGCAACGCCGACAACACCGTCTGACCGATGGGATAGCGATAATAATCGCTGCAAAAATTCAACAGCCGCAGTAATTCTGCCGACAATGGCGCGCTGTCTTGCAACACCCGCATGATGGGTTTGATTTTTGCCGCATCCATGTCCGAATGCGCGACACATTCCATCACCACACCTACCATTTGCCGCTTGCCGAACGGCACCATCACGCGCTGCCCGACCACGATTTTCGTAGCCGCATCCACCGTGTAATCAAACAAAGTGGACAACGGAATATCAAGCGCGACGCGAACGATGGTCATGGTTAATGGAAGCGGAATTTTCTCGTTCTGCCTAACGCAAAAATCCCAACTCAAAAACTTGTGGCTGTAGTTTTTCGCTGAGGATTTTGTACGCGCTTTCAAACGGCGTGAAATCCACCGGCGCGGTGTCGCCGCTGTCGTTGCGTTTTTTCAGCGCGTTGCGAATTTGATACCAGCCCACATCGGGGCGATTGAGTTTTAATTCATCACGCACCGTGCGCACATCGGTGTGCGCGAAATAGGCTTGCCATAAAGTGCGACCAGAATCGAGTACGGCGCGGGCTTCGACGGACAACGCGTTGTTCTTGGGCGCAATAAATTGCGCCCCTACGGATGCACCGTAATCACCCGTAGGGGCGCGATTTATCGCGCCCAGCAGAGGCGGCAACGCCGCCAAATACTGCACCATAAAATCCGATTCAAAACGATCCGGCGCGCCGACTTCGGCTTCGGTAAATGGAATGAAATGATTCACCAGCGACCATTTTTTGTCATTCCATTCCAAGTCGTTTGCGCCAGCGGTGCAGTTCTTTCCATGGAATAACATCCACAGCAAACAATCGGATTTGAATTCGTCGGACAGCGGTTGTGTCGCTTGTAAGAATTGATCGTTGTGGTTATCCCAAGTATGTTTTACCAAATGCCGCACTGCAAATAATACAGCGGATTGTTGCAAATTTTCTGATGTCACAAAATACCCACGCCCGCTGCCATATCCAGATGAAAAAATCATGGTTTTTTGGGCTGCATTTTGCAAGTCATTGCCAGCACAGTTCATCCAAGCAATTGCGCCATCGGCCCATTTTGTTCCTCGCAAATCTTTGGTCGCAGTTGCAGGAGTGATTGCATTTTTCAAAGGGACGGCATCTAGCGTATTTGTTGGTGGTCTAGCAATCCAATCTGCCAATAAATTTTCATTCGGAATATTGTGAAATGTTTTTTCTCCGATCGCTTGCGCATTTTTGTCCAGCACTTCAACGGTGATTTCTGTGACGGGTGTTTTTTTCATCGAATTTTGATTCGTTGCCCAAACTAAAAAGCCAATTGGGAAATCACCATTCAGCCCATCAAAAGCTTGGCTATGTACTACAAACCCTCCCAAGTATTTTGCATTCCAAACCTCGCGGAATGTCGCAAGCGTTGGTGCATTGACGTACTTCAATGTGCTGAACATTGCCAATGTTGCGGTAGGTATTTCTAGCGCAATACGCGCCACAAACTGCGTAAATAATTCATTACTAGCTTTACCGTATTGGCTCATGGCAGTCGCGGCAAATTTTGTTTTTGCAACACCCGCTTTATTTCCACCATCTGCACCTACCGAAGTATTTCCTGAATTGGTCGCCTCCGCATACGGCGGATTGATT
>JBAVPP010000153.1:0-7153 GCA_049693175.1 Gallionella sp.
ATGTTGCGGGTGGTGCATCGCTCGCATCGCGCGTCCCAATATGCGATGCAATGGGCGGTGCAATTGCATGACTTGCACTATGAGGAAGTTCGCATTGCGGCGTTGCTGCACGATATTTCAGAAATGCTGATGTGGTGTTTTGCACCGGAGGAAATGCAGGAGATACGCGCCATCCAGTTGCACGACAAGTCGTTGCGCAGCCAGCATGTGCAGCAACAAATATTGGGTTTTACGCTGACAGAATTGCAAAAAGAATTGGCGGTGCAATGGGAGTTGCCCCGGTTATTGTTGAATCTGATGAACGATGCCAGTCAGCATACGCGCCGCGAACGCAACGTGACCTTGGCAATCAATTTGGCGCGTCATTCCGCCAATGGCTGGAACGATGCCGCCTTACCCGATGACTATAAAGATATCGCGGAATTACTGCACATTCCAGTTGCACAAGTGCAGCAGATGCTCGCTGCCTAAGTATCGGTCGGGTATGGCACCCAACTGAAGCTCTTGTTATTAGCATGAGATTAGCCTGTCTATTCGACGATTCGGGTAAATTTATTTCCGGTACATTTTACGCAATGTGGGAATAAATTCGGCATAATCGTGCCGAATTAGATTGCGTGCTTGCAAGCTCCTCGTCAGTTGAGTGTTGGGAGGCACGCACCGGGTATGACAAGAGAGAGCTTCCTTTATGAGTCGAACCTTGCAAGAAAAGATACGCTGGCAATTGCGCGGCATGGTTGTGTTCTTGATTCTGGTCGCGTTAATCGGCGGGATAACGTTGTACCGTCTGCTGAATGCTGTTGGCAACGAGGCGGTGGCGGGCACGCAGATTTTTGTCGCGTTGGACGAAGACGAAAATGTCGCGGAAATCGCTTTTCACCGTGAAGTACAGGAGTGGAAAGACCTGTTGTTGCGCGGCAGTGACACGCTGTTGTACCAAAAATATTATGCCGCTTTACATGCGCAACATGAGTTGGCGGAAAAGCATCTGAATTTGCTGGTCGAAAAAATGAACCGGCAGGGAATTGATGCCTCGGCGGTCGCGCGAGTGCAACACTCGCACCTTGCATTGCTGAACCGTTACGAGGCAGCATTGCAGCAATATCCACTCGCAAAAAATCCCGCCAATTATATGCGCATCGACCTGTTGGTTCGCGGCGCGGATCGCGGCTTGGGTGCAGAGATGGAATCGTTGCGGATTGCTATACAACAGCAAGTTTTGCGGGCAAATGAAACTGTCAATAACAAGGTACTGAATCGGCATTTTCTGGAATTGTATTTTGTGTTGGGCATTATGGTGGTGCTGTTTCCACTGGCCAGCATAGTCGGCTTTGCCGCTATCGGTCGTATGACTCGCCGGATGCAGGAAGAACGGGAGCAGTTCCACGTCATGCTCAATTCTATCGGTGATGGTGTGGTCGTCACGGGCTTGGACGGCAAGGTGGAATATATCAATCCGGTGGCGGAAAAGATGACCGGATGGCCGTTGGACGAAGCACGCGGCAAACTCTTGCCCGATATATTCAACATCATTAACGAATACACGCGTGAGCCGGTGCGCAATCCGGTGGATACCGTGTTGAGCGAAGGCCATGTGATTGCGCTGACTAACCACACCGTTCTTATTAGTCGCGCCGGTAAAGAATGTCCGATTGAGGATTCAGCCGCGCCGCTGCGCGATAAAAATGGCAAGTTGCGCGGCGTGGTGCTGGTGTTCCACGACGATACTTTGCAACGCCGCGCGCAACAACATCTGATCGAAAGCGAAGAGCGTTTGCGCATGACTTTGCAATACGCGCCGGATGCGGTGTTTATTTGCGAGCAAGACGGCAGCATCGCTTACGCCAACAGTCATGCGCAGAATTTGCTCGGTTATAGCCATGATGAATTTGCCGCGATGACAGTGTTCGATCTGGTTCCCGCCGATTGGCGCGCGGCTTATGCCGAGGGCTCGCAAAAGATTTTGACGGATGACCAGCGGCATGTGTTCGAGATTCGTTTGCTGAAAAAAGACGGCAGCAAAATCCCGATGGAATTGAACGCGGTGCTGTTGCCAACCGGGCGCGTGTATGGTTCGTGCCGCGACATTACCGACCGCAAATCTGCCGAGGCCGAGGTGTTGCGTTCCAGAAAAGAATTGGATGCGGAACGTCTGTTGTTCAAAGCGATATTCGATAGCGCGCCCATCGGAATATGGATGCTGGGTCTGGATGGCAAAATAAAATTCATCAACCGTACATTCTGCGCGGCTGTCGGCGTGACAGAACAACAATTCAAAGATGCGGAACATTATTCCGCTGTGCTCCCGTCCAATATCACCGCAAACTGTATGCGTTCCGATCGTGAATGTCTGGCGCAAGATGCGCCGCATCTTTCTATGGAATTGCTGCCTTGTGTCGATGGCAAAGATCATTTGCTGGAAATCACCAAAGTGAAACTCCTAGACCATGAATCGAATGTCATGGGTTTGATAGGGCTGGCCTTGGATGTGACCGAACTCAAGCGCACCGACACGCTGTTAGGCGGGCAGAAAAAAATTCTGGAAATGATCGCGTCCGGTATGCCGCTCGATAACACGCTGGACGAGATTGTGCGTTTCATCGAGAGTCAATCAGTGGGGATGGTGGGTTCTATCTTATTGATGGAAGCAGACGGAATTCATATGAAACACGGGGCTGCGCCCAGTCTGCCTGAATCTTATGTCGCGGCAATCAATGGTGCGCCTATCGGGCCGAATGCTGGCTCGTGCGGCACTGCCGCATACCGCAAAGAACCAGTATATGTCGAGGACATCGCGACCGATCCGCTGTGGGCAGACTATAAGCAAGTCGCGTTGCCGCATGGCTTGCGCGCTTGCTGGTCCACACCGATATTCGATTTGCAACAGCGCGTAATCGGCACATTTGCGATGTATTACCGCCAGCCGGGGTTGCCGCAGCCCGAACATTTGCAACTGATTTCGACTGCCACCCAAACCGCCAGTATTGCTATCGCGCGCAAACTGGCGGAAAGGGCGTTGCGCAACAGCGAAGAACGTTTGAGTATGACGCTGCGATATGCGGCGGATGCCGTGTTTATTTTCAAGCCGGATGGATACATTTTGTATGCCAATGAGAATCTGCTGAATGCGTTGGGTTATACGAGCGTCGAGCTAATAGGCACGAATTGTTTTGATCTGGTCCCCATCGATTGGCGCGCAGCGTATCAGCAGCGCGTCGGCGATATAGTGTCCGACAATCAGCACCACATATTCGAGATTCGCATGTTGAAAAAGGGCGGCGGAAAAATCCCGATGGAACTGAATGTGGTGGTGTTGCCGGACGGCAGTATTTACGGATCATGCCGCGACATTACCGAGCGCAAATTGGCGAAACTGAAAGAACAAAAACGCCTGGACGAACTGGAAGCGATTTATTTGCTCAGCGAGGCGGTGAGCAGCGTCAAATCATTGGAGCAAGTGTACGAAGAGGCCATGTACTTCATGTTGCGCTTGCTTAAGGCCGATAGAGCGGCGATCAAATTGTTTGACAAAGATGGCGCGATTCATTTCAAAGCATGGCGCGGTCTGCCGGATAGTTATCGACGCGCTATGAACAATCACACGTTTTGGGCGCAAGACGAGTCCGATCCCCAGCCCTATTTTGTTGAAGACATAAACGATGTCGAATTGAGCGGGTTGAGTCACGCCGCGCTTGCCGCCGGGATAGCCGCGTACGCCTTTATTCCTTTGCTGCAACACGGGCGATTGCTCGGCAGTTTCGTGGTGTATTTTAATGCGCCGCACCGTTTTGCGGAGAATGAGCCGCAACTCGCGCTGACCATCGCGTCCCATGTTGCCTATGCGATAGACCGCAAACTGGTCTAGCAGCAGTTCACCGATATTTTTGAATTTGCGCCGGACGCGATTGTGATGACGGATATGAATGCGATCATCAAATTGGTGAATCGTCAGGCTGAAAACCTGTTCGGTTATTCATCCAGCGAGCTGGTCGGGCAGGGCATAGATATATTGATTCCGCAAGACCGTTTGGATGAGCGGCGTGATCTGCGCCAACGCTTTCTTGCCAGCGCGGTGCGCCCCCGTCCTTTGGGCATGACGCAGCGCAAAGATTTGCGGGGCATCACTAAATATGGCCGAATATTCCCGGTGGAAATATCGCTGAGTCCGATGGAAAGCACGGGTGGAATGATGATCGCTGCGGCGGTGCGGGATGTCAGCGCGCAACGGCTGGCGATGGAACAATTGCGCGACACGGCGAAGGAATTGGAACAAGCCAGCGCGCTGGTGGAAGAAGAGCGCGCACATCTGGCCGACCGGGTGATGGAACGCACCGCGCAACTGTTGTTCGCCAACAAAGCCAAAGATTCTTTCCTCGCCACCATGAGTCACGAGATACGCACGCCCTTGGGTGGTTTGCTGGGCATGATGGAGTTGCTGGGGCTTTCGCAACTGGATCAAGAGCAGAGCGAGATGTTGCATGTCGCGCAAAATTCCGGCAAGAGTTTGTTGCGCATTGTCGATGACATCTTGGATTGGTCCAAGATTGAAGCGGGCAAACTCGAACTTGTGCCGCGTGTGGTGTCTGTTGGCGAAATGCTCAAAAGCGTGACCAACACTTATTCGCATGTCGCCAGCGCGAAAGGAATTGCCCTGTATCACCGCGTGGATGAAAAACTCGCTGTGGCACATTTGTTCGACGAACTTCGACTGTCGCAAATACTCAATAATTTTACCAGCAACGCAATCAAATTTACCGAGCACGGCAGCGTTGAAATTTGCGCGGAACTGATGGGGCAACACGAGGGCAACGAGACGGTGCGCTTCAGTGTGAAGGATAGCGGTATCGGTATCAGCGCGGAGCAACAAAGCCGCTTGTTCCAACATTATGAACAAGCCAGCACCGACACCACCCGCATGTATGGTGGAACAGGATTGGGTCTCGCTATTTGTCGTCGGCTCGCCGAACTCATGGAAGGCAGCATACGTCTGGAAAGCACGCCGGGCGCGGGTTCTACCTTCTTTTTCACCGTCAATCTTCCGCTCGCCAATCAGGCGGCACAAAAAGAATTGCAGGATAAACTTGCCAACCGGAATAGCCCGGAACGAGTGCCGGATACCAGCACCTTATTCGCCGAAGGACGACAAATTTCCGTCATGGTGGTGGATGATCACCCGGTCAACCGTCTGTTGCTTAAACAACAACTCGAACAACTCGGACTGTTCGTTGATGCCGCTGAATCCGGTGTGGTTGGTCTGTCTTTGTGGTGGACAGGACATTATGATTTGATTATCACCGATTGCCACATGCCGGAGATAGACGGCTACGAACTGACGCGCAGCATTCGTGAAATCGAACAGCACGACAACAGAATTCGCATTCCTATCATCGCATGGACGGCGAACGCGCTTGCCGAGGAACAGGGACAATGTCATGCGGCTGGCATGGATGATTTGCTCACCAAGCCGACCGAACTCGCCGAACTTAGAAAAATGCTGTTGAAGTGGTTGCATAAACCCGCGTTGCCCGTTGTCGTGGAGTCCGCGCAAGCACAGCAAGATAACGCATTAAAACGTGCCGCGTTCGACTTCGACGTGCTGAATAAATTTGCCAACAGCCAGCATCTGCAAATGGAGATGCTAAAAGAATTCAAGCAGCATAATCGCAGCGATATTGCCAATTTGAAAGCCGCGCTCAAAGATGGCAGACCGGACACCGTGGCGCATTATGCCCATCGCGTTAAAGGCACGTGCCGTATGGTCGGAGCGGTGGAGTTGGAAGCGGTTTGTGTGCGCGTCGAGCAAGCCGCCAAGCAAGGTGATATGCCCGGTGCACAAGCGGCAAGTCGCAGTTTGGATGAAGTGGTCGAACGTATCGAGGCTGCGGTTGCGGCATTCGTGGGCGGCTGAATAATTCTCGCCCTACCAATGCTCTCAGACACGCGCTGAACTGAGAGTTGATGCGGCAAAATCATCGGGTAAAACCCGTCTTTTAGCCAGTTAGTCTGGCCATGTCCGGCTTTATGATGTGAACCATCGTGCTTTTCCCCTGTAGAAAATTGATGTGGTAGCGGTCGGTATCGTGCGCAGTGTTGATGTTCGCCTTGCGCGTTTTTTCTCCTAAAGTTTTATTTGAATTCGCCGATATACAAGATGTACGGTTGTGCTTATCGGGATTACCGGATCGTAGTCCAGGGAATGACCTAAAGAAGGAATATGGAACATGGAAATGCTACAGGTACTGGTAATCGAAGACCATAGTTTCCAGCGCAAAGTGGTGGTGCATATGCTGCACTCATTGGGTGTCAAAGATGTGTGGCAAGCCAGCAATGGCAAGCAGGCATTGTAAATGTTGGATACCAAGCAAGTAGGGATGCTGGACATCATTTTGTGCGATCTGGAAATGCCGGAAATGGACGGCATGGAATTTTTGCGCCACTTGTCCGAGCGCAGACCCGGCATGTCGGTGATCATTATGAGCGGCATGGACGGCGCACTGATTACTTCAGTGGAAAAAATGGCACTCTCTTACGGCTTGAGATTATTAGGCGCGGTGGAAAAGCCATCGTCACTGGATCAAATCAGCAGATTATTGAAGTTCCACGAAATCGCAAAAAATAAAAAAATTAGAGCCGCCACCGCATCATTCAATTTCACGCTGGAAGAGATTCTTCAGGCTTTGCACGACAAACAATTCGAGCCCTATCTGCAACCCAAAGTCAGTTTGAAAACGGGGCGTATCGTGGGGGCTGAAGCACTGGCTAGGTGGATACATCCCAAGTATGGCGTAATCGCACCCTACGCGTTTATTCCCTTGTTGGAACACAGCGGCAATATGGACGAGTTTACCTTTTTGATGTTGAGCAAAGCGGCAACGATGTGCCGCCAGTTATATGAACGGGGTTATGCGATTTCCGTATCGGTGAATCTTTCGCTTTCGTCGCTTAGTGACACAAGGCTCGCCGATCAGATCACAAAAATCGTGCGTGATGCCGGGGTCGATCCGCATCACATTATTTTGGAAGTCACCGAATCCGCCGCGATGACCAATGTCGCCGAAGCCTTGGAGAATTTGGCGCGGCTGCGTATGCGCGGTTTTGGTTTGTCCATCGACGATTACGGGACGGGCTTTTCCAGCTTGCAGCAACTCACGCG
>JBAVPP010000154.1:0-1902 GCA_049693175.1 Gallionella sp.
GAACGTATTCAGGCTTCACGCGTAGTCAACAACATTTTCTCGCGCCATCGCCTAGTCTACAAAGTGTGCTCGCTACGCGAGTTTAACCAAACGTTAAATGCATTTTATGGCGGCGGCGCAGACGGAGATTCATCAGGCGGATTTGCCATTGATGAATCTTCAATGGATGATCTGCTGACCAATTTGGGCGCGGGCGAAGAAGAGGGTGACACTTCGGATGATATTAGCGGTGCCGCCGATAACGAGTTGGTCAAACTGGTCAACAAAATTATCGTCGATGCCTATCGTATGGGCGCGTCGGATATACATGTCGAACCCGGTCCGGGCAAAATGAAAACGCAGATTCGTGTGCGCAAAGACGGCACGCTGATGAACTATATTGAGATTCCCTCGACGTTCCGCAATGCCCTGGTGACGCGGCTGAAAATCATGTGCGACTTGGATATTTCCGAGAAACGCAAACCGCAAGACGGCAAAATAAAATTCAAACGTTTCGGTCCGCTGGACATCGAGCTGCGTGTCGCGACCATACCCTCGCAGGGCGGTGTGGAAGATGTGGTGATGCGTATTCTGGCATCCGGCGAGCCGCTGCCTTTGGAGAAGATGGGCTTCTCCGCGCGCAATAATGAATTGGTTAAAAAGACGGTGACCAAACCGTACGGCTTGTTCTTTGTGTGCGGTCCTACCGGTTCTGGTAAAACCACCACGCTGCATTCCATATTGAAATTCATCAATACGCCGGAGACCAAAATATGGACGGCGGAAGACCCGGTCGAAATCACGCAAAAAGGCTTGCGCCAAGTTCAGATCAACAAAAAAGCGGGGCTGGATTTTCCGACTATCATGCGCGCATTTCTGCGTGCCGATCCCGACGTGATTATGGTCGGTGAAATGCGCGACAAGGAAACCGTGTCTATCGGTATCGAAGCGTCGTTGACCGGCCACTTGGTGTTCGCCACTTTGCATACCAACAGCGCGCCGGAATCTATCGTGCGCCTGCTCGATATGGGCATGGACCCGTTCAACTTTGCCGATGCTTTGTTGGGTGTGTTGGCGCAACGTTTGGCGAAACGGTTGTGTGCGGATTGCAAAAAACCGCATGCGGCGACTCCTGAAGAGATTAAATCGATACTCGCTGAATTCACGATTGAGTTGGCGCATACCACGACTTGGAAGCAGAGTCCCGATGTCGCGTCAAAAGCGTTGCTTGCCGATTGGAACAAAATGTTTGCCGATGACAAAGGCCAGATTATGTTGTACGAGCCGGTCGGCTGCGAAAAATGTTCAGGCACAGGGTATCGCGGGCGTATCGCTTTGCATGAATTGTTGATCGGTTCGGACGAAATGAAAAAAGGCATACAAGAACATGCGCGTGTCGCGGAACTGTTGGCACTCGCGCTGGAGCAGGGGATGCGCACCCTGAAGCAGGACGGTATCGAAAAAGTCTTGCAAGGCATCACCGATATGCATCAGGTTCGTGCCGTCTGCATCAAGTAAGCTCATGCAACCTGCGCCCAATTTAAGCGACCGCTTAAAAGAACTCAACGAGATTGGCATCGCGCTGTCGCGCCAGCATGACATCAATAGTCTGCTGGAAACCATCTTGGAAGCGGCAAAGCGCATCACCCATGCGGATGCGGGAACGCTATATTTGCACGAGCCGGCACAAAAAGTATTGCGTTTTGAAATATTGCGCAACGACACTTTAAACATCTCCATGGGCGGAACCAGTGGTGTGCCCATCACTTTTTATCCGGTGCAGTTATACGATCAGGCCGGACTAGCCAATCATGCGATGGTGGTCAGCCATTCCGCGCTGACCGGCGAGACGGTGAATATTCCCGATGCTTACGCCGCCGAGGGATATGATTTTTCCGGCACACAAAAATTCGACCACAAGAC
>JBAVPP010000155.1:0-6602 GCA_049693175.1 Gallionella sp.
CGTTTGAGCGGTTGCAAAAATGGTTGCGTAATAGCGTTCAGTAGCGGAGCAAGCGGTGTGTGATGGTTCACCCAAGACAAGATGGCTTGCGCAACCAGCGCGCTCATCAGGAAATAAATGCTTAAAGTCAGCAGCTTGACGACCGCCCATACCAGCAACCCGAACAAGGGAAAGTGCACATAGGGATAACCTTGCAAACCCAGCAACAGCGCGAGATAAATCATCTCAACCAACAGTGCGAGCAGCAGGGTCGCGCTATCCAATTGCCGAACGGCGGGGATATAGCGGCGCGCGGGCAACACAATGAAGTTGGTCAGTGACATGATGGCCTCGCCAGCGGGATTGCGTAGTGGCGCACGCAGCCATTGCAATAAAAAACGGAACAACAACACGGCGGCAAAACCTTGCGCGAACACATCCAATAAAAATTGCAGCACAGTGTTCAGCATCAGGCTTTACCGAGCTCGTCGCCCATTTCCCGCGAACGTGTAGCCGCCGCGTGTGCCGCCGCGATGATGTGTTGTTTGACGGCGTTCGCCTCCAGACTCAGCAAAGCGCGTTCGGTCGTGCCATTCTTGGAAGTTACACGCTGGCGCAGCACGCTGACATCATCCGCACTGGTCTCCGCCAATTTGCTCGCGCCTAAAAAAGTTTCCAAACTCAACATGCGCGCATCGTGTTCACTCAATCCCAATTCGACCGCAGCCGCTTGCATCGCCTCGATAAAATAAAACACATAAGCCGGACCGCTGCCGGAAATCGCGGTGACCGCGTCCAGCATCGCCTCATCTTTTAGCCACATGATTTTGCCCACGGCGGACAGAATGCTTTGCGCCTGCTCGCGCTGTTCGGCGGTCACTTCTGGCAAGGCGAACAAACCCGTCATACCACAGCGCACCAATGCCGGTGTGTTGGGCATGGCGCGCACCACCGCTGGCGTGTTCGCCCAGCGCGCCAAATCGCTAGCGCGTATCCCGGCGGCGATGGAAAGCAGTAGTTGGTTTTTTTGTAACAGCGGCGCGAGTTGCAATGCGACCTCGCGCAGTTGTTGCGGCTTCACCGCTAACACTATTGTGGAACATTTGGCGATGCCTTCCGCCAGATTATCGACTGCGCGCACAGCGAATTCTTCATGCATACGCACGCGATTTTCGGCATTGATTTCGACCACGCGTATTTTGCTGGAACTATAACCGCGTCCCAGCATACCGCCTATCAATGCGGTCGCCATATTGCCGCCGCCTATAAAACAAATTCTCATCATCGTTCCTTAAACGTAAACGCGTTTACCAAAAATCGCTGTGCCTATGCGCACCATGGTTGCGCCTTCGGCAATCGCGGCGGGATAGTCGTGCGACATGCCCATAGACAGCGTGTCCACATGCAAGCCTGCATTATCCAGTTCATCACGCAACTTTCTTAACGCGGCAAATGCCTCGCGTTGTATCGCCATGTCGTCGCTGGGCGCGGGAACTGCCATCAAGCCGCGCAATTGCAAATTCGGCAAGTGTGCGATTTGCATCGCCAATGCCGCGAGTTCCGTTGGCGCGACTCCGCTTTTGCTGGCCTCGTCGCTGATGTTGACTTGCAAACAAATTTGCAGCGGCGGCAGATGCATCGGGCGTTGCGCGGATAAGCGTTCAGCGATTTTTAATCTGTCCACGCTATGCACCCAGGCAAAATTTTCCGCGATGAGACGCGTCTTGTTGCTTTGTATCGGTCCAATGAAATGCCATTCCAGCGGCAAGTCACGCAACACGGTGATTTTATCGCAAGCCTCTTGCGCGTAATTTTCCGCAAAGCGACCTTGTCCGGCATGATAGGCTGCGCGTATCGCTTCGGCGGGAAAATTTTTGCTGACCGCGAGTAACATGATGTCGCTTTCCGCGCGTCCAAAATCAAGCGCGGCGGCGGCGATGGCAACGCGTACAGCTTGCAAGTTGGAAGCGATTGTTGTCATAATCCCACGCGTTGCTTGTATCCCCATTACCCGGTCTGCGACCGCCTCACGAAACAGGAAAGATTATAATGGATATCACCGAGTTGCTCGCTTTTGGCGTGAAGAATAAAGCCTCCGATTTGCATCTTTCTTCTGGCTTGCCGCCGATGATACGGGTACACGGCGATATGCGCCGCATCAATCTGCCCGCCATGGAGCACAAAGAAGTCCATGCCATGGTGTATGACATCATGAACGACGGGCAGCGCAAATTCTACGAAGAAAATAAAGAAGTCGACTTCTCCTTCGAGATACCCGGACTCGCCCGTTTTCGTGTCAATGCCTTTATACAACAACGCGGCGCGGCAGCGGTGATGCGTACCATTCCGTCCAAAGTGCTCACGCTGGAAGAACTCAAAGCACCGAAGATTTTTACCGAAATCGCCGATGCGCCGCGCGGTTTGGTGCTGGTCACCGGCCCGACCGGTTCGGGTAAATCGACCACGCTGGCGGCGATGGTGAATTACATCAACGAAAAAGAAATGGGGCATATTCTGACCGTTGAGGATCCTATCGAATTCGTCCATGAAAGCAAAAAATGTCTGATCAATCAGCGCGAAGTCGGACGCGACACATTATCGTTTAACAACGCCTTGCGTTCGGCGTTGCGTGAAGATCCCGACGTGATTCTGGTCGGTGAAATGCGCGATTTGGAAACCATACGCTTGGCGATGACGGCGGCGGAAACCGGTCACTTGGTGTTCGGCACGCTGCATACCAGCTCGGCGGCCAAAACTATCGACCGTATCATCGACGTGTTCCCTGCCGATGAAAAGGAAATGGTGCGCGCGATGTTGTCCGAGTCGCTGCGCTCGGTGATTTCGCAAGCCCTGCTGAAAACCAAAGACGGCACGGGTCGCGTTGCGGCGCATGAAATTATGATTTGCACGCCGGCGATTCGAAACCTGATACGCGAAGCCAAAGTGCCGCAAATGTATTCGTCGATACAAACCGGTCAGGGCTTGGGAATGCAAACGCTGGATCAATGCCTGAGCACGCTGGTGAGAACCAACCAGATCGCCTCGTCGGAGGCGCGCGGCAAGGCAACGAACAAAGACATGTTCCCCGGTTAAACCACCTACGCAAAGTTAGGAAATCATCATGGAAAGAGATCAAGCCACCGAGCTAATTCACAATCTGTTGCGGGGCATGTTGAGCCGCAAGGCTTCTGATTTGTTCATCACGGCAGGCTTTCCGCCGGCCTTCAAAGTGGACGGAAAATTATCTCCCGTGTCCAGCCAAGTGCTGACTTCGACGCACACACAAGAATTGGCGCGCAGTCTGATGAACGATAGGCAGGCGGCGGAATTCGAGACTTCGCACGAATGCAATTTTGCGATCAGCCCGCCGGGCATAGGACGTTTCCGTGTCAACGTGTTTATTCAGCAGCAGCGCGTCGGTATGGTGTTGCGTACCATTACCACCAAGATACCCAAACTGGAAGATTTGGGTATGCCGGAAATATTGAAGGAAGTGGTGATGACCAAGCGCGGCTTGGTGATTTTGATCGGTGCGACCGGTTGCGGTAAATCGACCACGCTGGCGGTGATGCTGGGACATCGCAACGAAAATAGTTACGGTCATATCATCACTATCGAAGATCCGGTGGAATATGTGCACGAGCACAAAAATTGTATCGTCTCGCATCGTGAAGTCGGCGTGGATACCGAGTCATGGCAAGCCGCGCTGAAGAATACTTTGCGTCAAGCCCCAGACGTGATTCTGATCGGCGAGATACGCGACCGCGAGACCATGGAATACGCGGTGGCATTCGCCGAGACCGGGCACTTATGCATGGCGACTTTGCACGCCAATAGTGCCAATCAGGCGTTGGATCGCATCATCAACTTTTTCCCGGAAGAACGCCGCGAACAATTGCTGATGGATTTATCGCTCAACACCAAAGCACTTATCTCGCAACGTCTGATTCCCAACCGTGACGGTGTTGGTCGCGTGCCCGCCACCGAGATATTGCTGAACTCGCCGTTGATTGCGGATTTGATTTTCAAAGGTGAAGTGCACTCGATTAAAGCGGTGATGGGCAACTCGCGCGAGCTAGGTATGCAAACTTTCGATCAGGCTTTGTTTCTGCTGTACGAACAGGGCAAAATTTCTTATGAGGAAGCATTGAAAAACGCCGACTCGGTGAACGATTTGCGCTTGCGCATCAAGCTCGAAAGCAAGAGTAATTTGGATCGCAATGTAATGAGCGGCACAGAAAATCTGAGAATGACTTAGGCGAAATATCGTGCAAGCTGCCACGACCAAAAATGAGGCAGAACGCCTCGCCATCTTGGGCGAGTATCAGATTATGGATACCTTGCCGGAACAGGCGTTTGACGACATCACGCAGTTGGCAGCCTACATTTGCAAAACCCCTATCGCACTGGTTTCGCTGGTCGATGAATCCCGTCAGTGGTTCAAATCCAAAGTCGGCGTGGCACTCGATCAAACTCCGCACGCCGATGCGTTTTGCGCCCACGCTTTGTTGCAACCGGAAGCATTGCTACTGGTCGATGACACCCTAAACGATACGCGATTCGCCGATAATCGGCTGGTGGTGAATCCGCCTTATATTCGTTTTTATGCGGGCGCGCCTTTGTTGACCAAAACCGGTGTGGCATTAGGCACACTGTGTGTGCTGGACATTCAACCGCGTGTGCTGGAACCCGCCACGAAAGCCGCTTTGATGAGCTTGGCGCGTCAGGTGATGGCGCAATTGGAGTTGCGCAAAACGCTATCGGATTTGCAAAAAGCCGAACAGGAATTCAGCCGCGTTCATCTCGAACTGACCAATCAAACACGCATAGACCCGGTCACGCAATTGCATAACCGGCGCGCCTTGGAAGACTGTCTGGTATCGGAATGGGAACGCGCTTTTCGCTATTCGCAACCGCTCAGTCTGGTGATGCTCTCGATTGATGAGTTTCAAAAATACCAACAGCAAGCGGGGGAAACTCTAGCCACAAAATCGCTGCGTCAGGTCGCCGAAATCGTGTTGCGCGCCGCTCGCCAACCCGACTTTGTGGCGAGTTATGAAACGGCTGCGTTCGTCATCGTATTGCCCGAAACCGACAGCGAAGGCGCGATGAGAATCGCCCAGCGTTTACGAGCCATGATAGAAAAAACCAGTTGGGCACAACACCCGCTCACCATCAGCGCGGGCTGTGCCAGTTATGGCAATCAAGCGGATGCCGCAGCGTTCTTAGCGCAGGCGACGCGGGCGATGCAGCGCGCCAGACAAGTCGGTGGAAATTGCGTGATGGGCGACGATTAAGACTTGCCTGCTTCCTTGCGATTACTGCCGCTGACCATTTTGTATTGCAATAATCGGCATTCAATCGCGCCGTTAAACAGCGGCGTGCGCCGCGACGGCGACAAGCGCATCAACTTCAAAATGGCTTTGTCGGCGGTAAATAAATACGCTGTCCAACCGCCAAAATTTTTCTTCAGCGCGTCGCCCAATTTCGGATACAACGCCGCCAGTTCATCCAGCTCACCCATGCGTTCACCGTAGGGCAAATTTGCGACCAACACCCCCGCCGCTGCCGGTGCGGTGATGTCCAATACATTGGCCTGTTTGAGTTCCACGCATTCGTCCAAGCCCGCATCTTGCAGATTGCGCTGTGCAGTTTTCAGCGCGTCGCCATATAAATCGCTACCGTAAATTTCAAATGGATGCGGCGCGATTTGCTCGGCGAGCGCGGCTTTGCGCATCGCTTGCCATTTGTTGGCATCGAAATTCTTGAGATTTTCAAAGCCAAAACGGCGCGAGATTCCCGGCTGAATATTGAGCGACATTTGCGCCGCTTCAATCAAAAATGTGCCGCTGCCGCACATGGGATCAAGCAGCGGCGTGCCGGGTTTCCAGCCAGCCAGACGCAAAATTCCCGCCGCTAAATTTTCGCGTATCGGTGCTTCGTTGGTGTGCATACGCACGCCGCGTTTGAACAGCGCGTCACCCGACGTATCCAGATACAACATGATGTTGTCGTCTTCGATAAAAGTGTGGATGCGTATATCCGGCTCTTGCGTATTGACGCTGGGACGCTCGTTGCAATGGTCGCGAAAACGGTCACACACCGCATCTTTGATGAGCAGCGTGATGAATTCCAAACTTTTGAGCGGGCAGCGTATCGCGGTGACATGCACGCGTATGGTGTGCGTGACATCAAACCAATTTTGCCAGTGCATCTTGTACGCCGCCTGATAAATATCTTGTTCGCTGGTGTATTTCGATATTGAAACGCGCCACAAAATTCGGCTCGCCACGCGGCTTTCCAGATTGGCGCGATAGCATAATTCCCAATCGCCAAAAAAATGTACGCCACCCTCGGTGGTCTTCACATTCTTCGCGCCCATTGCTTCAAGGTCGCTATGAAGTATCGCTTCAAGGCCGCGCGGACAGGGGGCAAAAAAATCAGGCATCTGTGAACCTCTCAAAATTTATTGTTTGGGCGTATCGCTGTGTCGCGTACTCGCTCATTTCTAGTCTATCTATTCGATATGCCTACGTCATTCGCTGCGCGGCTCCTTGCGCTCCAGCCCAAAAAATAAATTTTGAGAGGTTCGTAAGGTGAGCGGTAGCTAAAACGGTTTAACC
>JBAVPP010000156.1:0-1624 GCA_049693175.1 Gallionella sp.
TACCGCTTAAGACTCGATGCCTGTAGCCCTTTAGCTTTTGCGTAATTTGGCAGAGATTCCCACAACGTAGGCAGCTTGGCTGGTTGTACTTTGCTGGGTAAGTTTCCTGCACGGCAAGAGCGTAATACGGGGAACGCCATTTCTCTTGCTTCATCGACAGATAGAAGAGGCCAACGGCCAAGATAAACCCTAACTTGTTTTCCTCCGGAACTCGTGGAAACAAGGAAACTGTGGCTTCGCTTGCCAAGCTTGATACAAAATCCGCACAAAATCTTGTCACGAAGTATCTCCCCATACCTCGGTGTAAGCCTTTGGAGTAGGGCATCTGAGAGTGTTACAATAGACATAATAATCTGGACAAATTGGGTACAAAACTTTTGAAAAAAGCTTAGTTTTTTGTACTGTTTGTCCATTCCCGTACACTCGTTCGACTATCAAATAACTAGTCAAAATTAGGTTGCTCAAGCAATCTGCGTGTGTAGCAACCTATTGAATATCAAGGAATCACCATGAGTTTGAAATGCGGTATTGTCGGCCTGCCTAACGTGGGCAAATCCACTATGTTTAACGCGCTGACCAAAGCGGGCATCGCGGCGGAGAACTATCCCTTTTGCACCATTGAGCCTAACGTCGGCATAGTCGAAGTGCCGGATGCGCGCATGGACGCGCTGGCGAAGATTGTGAAGCCTATCCGTATGCAGCCCGCCATTGTTGAGTTTGTGGACATCGCGGGGCTGGTGGCGGGTGCAAGTAAAGGCGAAGGGCTGGGTAATCAGTTCCTCGCCAATATCCGCGAGACCGATGCGATTGTAAACGTGGTGCGCTGTTTCGATGATGAGAACGTCATCCACGTCGCCAACAAAATTGATCCGATTGCCGACATCGAAACCATCATTACCGAGCTGGCGTTGGCGGACATGGCGGTGGTAGAACGCACTTTGCATCGTGACACCAAAAAAGCGCGTTCGGGCGATAAAGATGCCATCAAATTAGTGGCGATTTTGGAAAAACTTTTGCCGCATTTGAACGAAGGAAAACCCGCGCGCACATTGGGTTTGAGCGCGGAAGAAATTTTCTTGCTCAAGCCTTTGTGCTTGCTCACCATTAAGCCCGCGATGTATGTCGGCAACGTGATGGAAGACGGTTTTGAAAACAACCCTTATTTGGATCGCTTGCGTGAACACGCCGCGAAAGAAGGTGCGCCGGTGGTGGCGTTGTGCGCCAAAATCGAAGCGGAATTGGCCGACTTGGATGACGCGGACAAGATGGAATTTTTGGCGGACTTGGGACTTGATGAGCCCGGTTTGAACAAGTTAATTCGTACCGGTTATGAGCTGCTCGGTTTGCAAACTTATTTCACAGCAGGCGTGAAAGAAGTGCGCGCTTGGACTATCCATAAAGGTGACACCGCACCGCAAGCAGCGGGCGTAATCCACACCGATTTTGAGCGCGGTTTTATTCGTGCGCAAACTATTTCATTTGAAGACTACATTGCGTGTGGCGGCGAAGCGGGCGCGAAAGAAAAAGGCAAGCTGCGCGTCGAAGGCAAAGAGTATGTGGTCAAAGACGGCGATGTACTGAACTTCTTGTTTAACGTTTAACACGTGGTAGTCACGTGGGCGCG
>JBAVPP010000157.1:0-2928 GCA_049693175.1 Gallionella sp.
GGTTGGCTTGGGTAAAGCCGCTGAATTTTCGTCCAAACAATTTGTCGATACGGTACGCGCCAGCTTGGCTGCCTTGCACAAAACCGCCAGCAAAGACGCGGCGTTTTACCTCACCGGCTTATCTGTAAAAGAACGCGATGAGGCGTGGAAAATCAAACAATGCGTCTTGCTCGCCGCCGAATCGGTGTTTCGCTCGGACCAACTCAAAAGCAAACCCGCCGCCGCGCCCGCGTTGAAAAAAATTATTCTGGCGTGCGCCGACAAACCAAGTGCCGCCGCTCAAACCGCTTTGGATCAGGCTCAAGCCATCGCCAACGGCATGGCGTTGACCAAAACGTTGGGCAACTTGCCGGGCAATATTTGCACGCCGACTTATCTGGCCAAACAAGCCGAAGAGTTGGCGAAAAAACACAAACTAAAAGTCACCGTGCTCGAAGAAAAAGACATGGAAAAATTGGGCATGCATTCGCTGCTGTCCGTGTCGCGCGGCAGCCGTGAACCAGCCAAACTCATCACGCTGGAATATCACGGCGGCGATAAAAAACAAAAACCTATCGTGTTAGTCGGCAAGGGCATCACCTTTGATTCCGGCGGAATTTCGCTCAAGCCCGGCGCGGAAATGGATGAGATGAAATACGATATGTGCGGCGCGGCAAGTGTGCTGGGAACAATGCAAGCCATCGCCGAAATGAAATTGAAACTCAATGTCGTCATCGTCATTCCGAGCAGCGAAAATCTGCCCGACGGACTGGCGAGCAAACCCGGCGACATCGTCAAAAGCATGTCCGGCCAGACCATAGAAATTCTCAACACCGATGCCGAAGGTCGCCTGGTGTTGTGCGACGCGCTGACTTATTCCGCGAAGTTCGACCCCGATACCGTGATCGACATCGCCACGCTTACCGGCGCGTGCGTAATCGCGCTCGGTCATGTGGCGAGTGGCTTGTTCAGCAATGAAGACAAGCTGGCAAAAGAATTGTTGGCGGCAGGTGACGATGCGCAAGATCGCGCTTGGCACATGCCCTTGTGGGACGAATATCAGCAGCAACTCGACAGCAATTTTGCCGATATGCAAAACATCGGCGGACGTGCCGGTGGCAGCATCACCGCCGCGTGTTTTTTGGCGCGCTACACCAAAGACTATCGCTGGGCGCATCTGGACATCGCGGGTACGGCATGGAAGTCCGGCAAAGACAAAGGCGCGACTGGCAGACCCGTGCCGCTGCTCACGCAATATCTCATCAACCGCGCCAACCATAAATGATTTGCCACCGAGTACACCGAGATCACAGGGAGGTATGCGGAGATTTTTCTCTGTGTACTCTGTGGCAAATTGGTTTTGTCTATGACTAAAATTGATTTTTATACCGGCTGCGAAGACAAGTTGCGCACCGCTTGCCAGCTCAGTCACAAGGCGATGCAAAACGGGGTGAAGGTGTTGCTCGCCACGCCCGATGCAGCGACTTGCGACACGCTGGATAAATTACTTTGGCACTACCCGCCCACCGCATTTATTCCGCATTGCCGCAGCGATGCCAGTGACGCGGAACACACCCAAGTGCTGCTCGCACACGATGCGGAAAAATTCCCGCATCACGAATTGCTCATCAGTTTGCACGCCGATACTCCGGGTTATTTTAGCCGCTTCGAGCGTGTGATTGAAATCGTCGGGAATGACGAACAAGACAGCCTGCGCGGTCGCGCCCGCTACAAATTTTATCGTGATCGCGGCTACGAATTACGCCATTTTGATTTAAGCAAAAAGGCGGCAGCATGACCCCCGATGAACACGATGACTTGCCTTTGCTCACCGATGTAATCGAAGAAGGTGAACCCGCGCTACCGATACTCACTGAAGTCGTAGCGCAAGTATCCCCGGTCAATCTCGACTCGACCGCCTCGTTTCTTGCGCGGGATCGCCAAATAAGCGAGCTGGAAATGCAGCGCGTAATGGAACATTTCACCGATCGTTTGGAGGCGATACTCAGCGACAAAATCAGTCACTACCTTGAGGGTCTGCAACGCCAAGCTGTCAAACTCGCCATCCTCGATCTCAAAAGCGAGCTGCCCGAACTGTTGCGACTATCTATCGCCGAACAGGACACGCCACACAATCCGAATTAGCCGATAAACACGCGGCTTGTTATAATCGCGCCCTTTTCAAACCGCGCAAAAATCTGCGCGCCTGTCCTCACCGGAACTCATCATGGAACAACAAAAAAATAAGGAACTTGCCAAAAGTTTTGAACCCAAAAGCGTGGAAGCGCATTGGTATCCCAAGTGGGAAGCGGCGGGTTATTTCAACGCGGGTATAGACGCAAATAAAACCGAAAATTTTTGTATCCAGTTACCGCCGCCGAATGTCACCGGCACGCTGCACATGGGTCACGGCTTCAATCAAACCTTGATGGATACGCTGACGCGCTACCATCGCATGAATGGCGACAACACGCTGTGGCAACCCGGCACGGATCACGCCGGTATCGCCACGCAAATCGTGGTGGAACGTCAGCTCGATGCGCAAGGCATTTCACGCCATGATTTGGGACGTGAAAAATTTATCGAGAAGGTTTGGGAGTGGAAAGAATATTCCGGCGGCACAATCACGCAACAAATGCGTCGCCTCGGCACGTCACCGGACTGGTCGCGCGAACGCTTTACCATGGATCCCGCACTGAACAAAACCGTCACGGAGACATTTGTGCGTCTGTACAACGAAGGCCTGATTTATCGGGGCAAACGCTTGGTGAATTGGGATGTAAAACTCGGCACAGCGGTGTCCGATTTGGAAGTGGTGCAGGAAGAAGAAGACGGTTTTATGTATCACATCCGTTACTCACTCGCCGATGGCAGCGGATATTTAACCGTCGCCACCACACGTCCCGAAACTATGTTGGGCGACGTGGCGGTGATGGTGCATCCCGAAGA
>JBAVPP010000158.1:0-2068 GCA_049693175.1 Gallionella sp.
TCCACATAGTGCGCGGTGTTAGCGTGCATCGCGGCAATTTCATCGTCGGTCAGTGTGCGCAGCACTTTTCCGGGTGAGCCGACCACCAGCGAATTATCAGGAATGACTTTGCCTTCGGTGACCAGCGCGTTCGCACCGATCAAACAATTTTTTCCGATCACAGCGTGATTTAGTACCACGGCTTTGATGCCAATCAAACTGCCTGCGCCGACACTGCAACCATGCAACATGGCGTGATGACCGACGGTGACATTGGCCGCGATATTCAGTGGCGCACCCATATCGGTGTGCAACACCGCGTTGTCCTGAATGTTGCTATTTTCGCCGATGTGCAAGGTTTCGTTATCGCCGCGCAACACCGCGCCGAACCACACGCTGACTTGATTTTCCAATACCACGCTGCCGATGACGGCGGCACTGTCGGCGATGAAATGTCCCGTGCCGTTGAGTTGCGGTGTGCGTGTGCCTAAACGGTAAATCATGTGTTCAACACCGCCGCACCTGCCGCCGCAATCTGGCCATCTTCCGCTGCGCGCACTCCGCTGATGCCGAGGCCGCCGATGACCACGCTATCGCGCAACAGCGGCACGCCGCCTTCAGCCGGTATTACGCCGGGCAACGCCAGATGTATCAAGCGTCCACTTTGTACGGCGTTCTCCGAATCCTTGGTGGCATATTGGAATGCCGCCGCAGCATGGGCTTTCATCATCGCGGTTTCGACACTGCCGAATTTGGTGTCGTGAGTGCGCTGCAAATAAAGCAGATGACCGCCGTCATCGACGACGGCGATGGTCACTTTCCAATGGTTGCGTTGCGCCTCGGCAGCGGCGGCTGCCGCGATGCGCTGTGCATCTTTTAGCGTGAGTACCGGTTTGCTGGTCATGTTATTTTTCCAATGCCGCGAACACTTTGTCGCGTATCGCTTCCACCGTGCCCACGCCCGGTATATGCACGCATTTAGGCGCGTGACTGTCACCGGATTTTTGCCATGCCGCGTAGTATTCGACTAACGGTTTGGTCTGGTCGTGGTACACGTCCAAGCGTTTGATGACGGTATCTTCCACATCGTCGGGACGCTGGATCAAATCTTCACCGGTGAGGTCGTCTTTGCCGGCGACTTTGGGCGGATTAAACACGACGTGGTACGTGCGACCGGAAGCGGGATGCACGCGACGGCCGCTCATGCGTTGGATAATTTCTTTATCTTCAACTGCGATTTCAACGACAAAATCAATCGGTACGCCCGCATCTTTCATCGCCTGCGCTTGCGGAATGGTGCGCGGAAAACCGTCGAACAAAAAGCCATGCGCGCAATCCGCGTCTTTGATGCGTTCTTTAACCAGATTGATGATGATGTCATCGGAAATCAGCCGTCCCGCATCCATGATTTCTTTCGCGGCGATACCCAGCGGCGACCCCGCTTTGATTGCCGCGCGCAGCATGTCGCCGGTGGAAATTTGCGGGATAGCATATTTTTCTTTGATGTAGTTTGCTTGCGTGCCTTTGCCAGCACCCGGCGCGCCCAGAAGGATGATTCTCATGTGATTCCTCTCTCATTCAAAAATATTGTTCTAGCTAGAACTAAATCTGCTTGCGTATCCACGCCTGCGGGTGGAGCGTCTGCTGTAATCGTTACGCCTATTTTGTAGCCATGATACAACGCGCGCAATTGTTCCAAAGCTTCAAAGTGTTCGAGTGCGCAAGGGGCGAGTTGGCTATAGGCGCGCAAAAAACTCACGCGATAAGCGTAGATGCCGATGTGGCGCAGCACAGGTAAATCATGGGGCAATGCGCTTGCATTGCTTGTCGCGGATGCGAATAAATCACGCGGATACGGAATCGGCGCGCGGCTGAAATACAGCGCGTTGCCATTTTTATCCAACACGGTTTTGACGATATTGGGATTGCGCAGTGATGTTTCATCGTGAATGGCGTGTGCGGAGGTGGCGATGGCGCATTCGGAATGCTGATGCAAATGTTGTGCGACGGCGCGTATCAGCGAGGGCGGAATCAGCGGTTCATCGCCTTGCACATTGACCACGATGGTGTCATCCGACCAGCCGCGTTG
>JBAVPP010000159.1:0-3131 GCA_049693175.1 Gallionella sp.
TCCATCATCGGTGTGGTCGCGCCGTCGCAAATTTCCAGCGCGCCTAATTCTTCGATGCGATATTTGAGTAGATGCGCAAACGCGGCAACCAAGCTCGGCATACGTTTCATTTCGCCATCGGGCGGCATCGCCATAGCGAACGCATCGTCGCCTGCGGTCTTCATCAACATTTCCAACTTCATGCGTATCCACACCGGATCGCGGGTGCGCATATCCATAGACAGCGACTTCGCCAACGCGCCCAGACCGCGCGGTTGTTCCGAGCCGTTCACCCAAACCTCGAAGGGGTGGTTACAGCCGTTTGAGGTATGCGACACGAAGGCGACAAAACTGCCTAGCGGATGTTTAACCACTTGCGATACCCAGCCCGCGCTGCCGCCCGGCAACTCAGGACGACCCGGCCAACGCAACGAAGCGAGCGCGGGTTTGGGCGCAGCTTCCAGCACGATACGACGGTCTTGGTCGAACACGAAATCTTGCGGCTGATCTTCTTTCTTGGGCTCCGGCGTAACCGACAATACCGAACCCAACACGCTGTTGGGTCTATAGGTCGCCAAGCCTTTTAATCCGGCCTTCCACGCCTCGGTGTACAAGTCTTTGAAATCCTCATACGGATAATCGGCGGGCACGTTAACGGTCTTGCTAATCGAGGTGTCGATATACGGCGCGACGGCGGCCACCATCTTCATGTGGTCGATGGCGGAAATGTCCAGCGCGGTGACAAAAGCGGGCGGCAATTTACTCACGTCGCCGCCTTGTTGTTTGAACAATCGCCAGGCATGATCTTCCACCGCATAGTCTTTGGTCGTGCCATCCATCATGCGTTTTTTGCGCGTGTAGAACCACGAGAACGCAGGCTCGATGCCGTTGGAAGCATTGTCCGCAAACGCCAGTGAAATTGTACCGGTGGGGGCGATGGACAGCAGGTGGCTGTTACGCAAACCGTGCTGACGAATTTTATTTTTCAGCTCGTCCGGCAGACGCGAAGCGAAGCGTGGCGATGCTAAATACTCATCGGACTTTAGTAACGGAAACGCGCCGCGTTCCTGCGCCAACTCCACCGAAGCGAGATACGCTTCGTCGCGCATGATGCGTGTGATGTCGGCGGCGAAAGCGCGTGCTGCATCGGTGTCGTAACGCAGCCCCAACATCACCAGCGCGTCGCCCAATCCCGTGTAACCCAGCCCGATGCGGCGTTTATTTTGCGCTTCCTGTTGTTGTTCCGGCAGCGGCCAGGCGGTGACATCCAACACGTTGTCCAACATGCGTACCGCAACTTTTACCAATTGTTTGAATGGCTCGTAATCAAATCCCGCGTGTGCCGAAAATGGATTTTTGACCATGCGCGTCAAGTCTATCGAACCCAAGCAGCAGCAGCCGTACGGCGGCAGCGGTTGCTCGGCGCAGGGGTTGGTCGCCTCTATCAATTCGCAATAGGAAAGATTGTTGTCGCGATTCATCAGGTCGATGAACAACACGCCCGGTTCGGCATGGTCGTAAGTGCTGGCGATGATCTGTTTCCACAGATCGGCGGCTCGCACTTTGCGGTATACCCACTTGCCATCGGCGCGTTGCGTCGCGCCTTGTGCGAGGAGCGCGTCCGACGGTTTGGCGATATGTGCTAACTCAAATTCCGCATCGGCTGCTACCGCTTGCATGAGCGCGTCGGTCACGCCGACCGAGATGTTGAAGTTGCGCAAATCGCCTTTGTCTTTCGCGCTAATAAATTTTTCGATGTCGGGATGATCGCAGCGCAACACGCCCATTTGCGCGCCGCGCCGCGCACCGGCGGACTCCACGGTTTCGCAGGAACGGTCGAACACGCGCATATAAGAAATTGGCCCACTGGCGCGCGAATTCGTGCCCTTGACGTGCGCGCCTTCGGGACGAATGGAAGAAAAATCATAACCCACGCCTCCGCCGCGCCGCATGGTTTCAGCCGCTTGTTGCAGCGCATCGTAGATGCCGGGTTTGCCGTCGCTCATGCCGGAAATGGCATCGCCCACCGGTTGCACAAAGCAGTTGATGAGGGTCGCTTGAATTTTCAAACCGGCGGCAGAATTGATGCGACCGGCGGGCACAAAACCATTTTGCTGCGCGAGAAAGAATACCTGTTCCCAGTGCGCGCGCTGCTCAATTTTTTCGGCTTGCGCCAGTCCGAGCGCCACGCGTCGGCGCACATCCTGCACCGATTTTTCGTCCGCTTCCGCGTATTTTTCCAATAGGACTTCAGTGCTGATTTCTTGTGTCATTTTGTTTATTCTGGTGAGCGTTACTCACCCTCGGTGTTAAGTAATGATGGCTTGAGTTGGTCATGTTTTGACCAGTAAAAAACGACTGCCTAATCTTACTCTTTTAGGGAAATTTTTGAGTGTGTCAGATGTTGAAAATATATTACGCTTGATTCCTGTTGCCCATTGGAGTAATGGCTGGCACTATGCGTCTGCCACGGCTTTTCTGCTCCGCCTGCCTCACTTGTCGTGCTTGTTACCCGCTATTCCTAAGTCTGCACCAGGCTTATAGCCTGCATCAAAGTTATCTCCGTTGTGGCAAACATTCCCTTTCCTTAACCTATGGAGGTATTACCATGATTGCCTTGCCACTATTTTTTGTACTTATGCCTTTCGTTATTTTATGCGGCATGATTTTGTTCGCCGGAAAACCAAGCAATTAAAGACTCACAGCAGCAGTCCACACCGAGCCGTTGCTGGATTTTGCAGTTAGTCCAGCAGCGTTTCGGGGGCGACTTGGCTGTTGCTAATCGCCACGACTTTGTGGCGGGATAACTCGCCTTGCCTGAGTTCCACATTGCGTAAACTCACGCCGAACCGATCCGCGATATAACGCAACAAAACTTCGTTGGCTTTGCCTTCCACAGGCGGAGCGGCGAGTTTGATTTTTAGCGCGTTACCGTGCAGACCAACCACCTCGGTGCGTTTCGCGCCCGGCTGCACATGCAGTGTAAGCGTGACCACGCCATTGTGTATGCGCATCCAAGAGTGTGACATTAGAGCAAACGTGATGCCATGCTTTCCAGCATCGCAACCGGCACGATTAGCATGAGTTGGCAAATAATCAGCAGGAATAACGAAGACAAATCAAGGTTGCCCACCACCGGAACGACGCGTTTG
>JBAVPP010000160.1:0-3025 GCA_049693175.1 Gallionella sp.
GTGTAGAACCAATAGCGACTTACGCGCAACTCGCAGTGCAATATGCCGCACCTGTGATGCGCGGGCCGTTTAATTTTGAAGCACGGCGGGCTGCGGGGTTTAGTGAGGAGGAGTTGCTGGCGTTGGCGCAACGCTAAATTATTTGTCATTCCGGCGTAGGCGGGAATCCAGCGATTTTATTCAAGGTGTATTTGCTACTTTGAGTTTGTCGGGCTACCCCGACAAATGTTCAGTTTCACATGGCTAGTTTTTATAAGGTGGATATTGCCCATTTACAATGCAACAATTTTGTCTCTATCCCTGCCGCGTGGCACAATCGTGTCCTGCTTAATTTCCTTGTACTAAATCCATGCTGAGTTACCGTCACGCTTTTCATGCGGGCAATCATGCCGATGTGTTGAAGCATTTTGTTGAGATGCAATTGCTGCGCTATCTGGCGCAAAAAGATAAGCCGTTCTGGTATATCGACACGCACGCCGGGGCGGGTTGCTATAGTTTGAATAGCGGCTATGCGACGCAGAATGCGGAGTATGAATCGGGCATCGCGCGCTTGTGGGAGCGCGGTGATATGCCTGCCGCGCTGGCGGAATATGTTGCTTTGGTCAAAGATCTGAATCCCGATGGATTGATGAAAATCTATCCCGGTTCGCCGCTGGTGGCACTCAAGTTGATGCGTTCCGATGACCGATTGCGGCTGTATGAATTGCATCCGACCGACAGCGATATTTTGCTGGATAATTTTTTGGACTACGACCCGCAAGCCTTGACGCATCAGGAGAATGGCTTTGGCGCGTTGAAGGCGTTGTTGCCGCCGCCACCGCGTCGTGGCTTGATTTTGATTGATCCGCCGTATGAGGAAAAGCAGGATTATCAGCGCGTGGTTGATAGTCTGAAGGAAGGCTTGCGTCGCTTTGCCAACGGCGTGTATGCGGTGTGGTATCCGCAGTTGCAACGCGACGATGCGCGCCGCTTGCCGGAGGAATTAAAAAAATTGCTGGTCAAGAGTTGGCTGCATGTCGCGCTCACCGTGAAAGCTGAAGGTGCGGAGGGTATCGGTATGCACGGCAGCGGAATGTTTGTTTTGAATCCGCCTTGGGTGTTGCACGGCGTGTTGCAGGAAATCATGCCGTATCTGGTCCAACATCTGGCGCAAGACGCGCACGCCCATTACACCTTGGAGTATCACGAAAACTAATCTAACAAATCTGTATAATCGTCGAGCTTTTCGCCACACTTTCTTATTTACATAACAACATTAGGAGATAGGTATGACTGCTGCACACACATGGAATTTTTTTCGCGCCGGTGGTTTCGACCAGGTTCAACTCGATAGTGGCGCGGATTTATTGGCACTGAAAGACCTCGATCAAAAACTATGGGTCGCGTTAAGTTGTCCGACTCGCGGCATCGAATTCGACAGCAAAACTCTGGACATGATAGACAGCGATGGTGACGCGCATGTGCGTGCCACCGAGGTGCTGGCAGCGGTGGAGTGGGCGGGTAGTTTGCTGAACAATCCCGATTTATTGATACAAGGCAAAGACAGTCTCGCGTTAAGCGACATCAACGACAGCGGCGACGAAGGCAAACACGTGCTGGCATCGGCGCGTCATATTCTAAAAAGTCTGGGTAAGCAGGACGCGCAGGAAATCTCGCTGGCGGACATGGACGACATCGAAAAATTTGTCGCCGCGTTGCAGTTTAACGGCGACGGCGTGATTGCCGCGCAACAAATCAAAGATGACGGCGTGCGTGCGACGGCGGAAGACGCGATGAAGTGCGTCGGTTCGGTTGCCGATCTCAGCGGCGAAGCTGGCATCAACACCGAATTGAGCGATAAATTTTTTGCCGAGTTGGTAAGTTATGCGGATTGGCACACGCAAGGCGCGGCGGATCCGGCGGTGCTGATGTTGGGCGAAAACACTGTCGCGGCGGCGGATGCGTTCAATGCCGTGCAGGAAAAAATCAACGACTATTTCACCCGTTGCCACCTTGCGGCTTATGACGCGCGTGCCGCAGAACCTTTGAGCCGTTCGGCGGGCGACTATGAACAATTCGCCGCGCAGAGTTTGTCGGTAGCCGATCAACAAGTGGCGAATTTTCCATTGGCGACCATCGCCGCCGACAAACCTTTGCCGCTCACTTCAGGCATCAATCCGGTTTGGAGCGCGCGCATCAACACCTTGCGCGACTTGGTGTTAAAGCCTTTGCTGGGCGATAAAAATAGTTTGAGCGCGAGTGATTGGGAAAGCGTTTGCGAAAAGTTCAACGCCTTTGCCGCTTGGCAAACAAGCAAGCCTGTCACCAGCGTGGAGCAGCTTGGTCTGCCGCGTATCGCGGAAATTTTGGGCAGCAAACATCAAGCAGAAATCGGCGATTTGATTGCGCAAGACAAAGCAGTCGAGGAAGAAGTCAAAGCCATACGTTCGGTGGAAAGATTGCTGCGCTACAAGCGCGATTTGTTTTTGCTGGTGAATAATTTTGTTTCGTTCCGCAGTTTTTATACCGGCAAAGACAAGGCAATATTCCAAGTTGGCACGCTGTTTTTAGATGGTCGCAGTTGCGATTTGTGCGTCAAGATAGATGACGTGGGCAAACACGCGGGCTATGCCAATATGAGCGGCGTGTGTCTGGCGTATTGCGAATGTAGTCGTGACGGCGGTAAAGAAAAAATGACGATTGCAGCCGCATTCACGGCGGGCGATTCAGATTTTCTGATGGTCGGTCGCAATGGTATTTTCTATGACCGCAAGGGGCAGGACTGGGATGCCAATATCGTGCGCATCATCGACCATCCCATCAGCATACGCCAAGCGTTTTTCTCGCCCTACAAAAAGATGGTCAAGGCGATTAGCGAACAAGCACAAAAACTCGCTGCATCCAAAGCGAGTGCTGCCGATGACAAATTGCTGAGCACCGCAACCGAGCAAGCCAAAGCGGTGACTACCCCCGGTGCGGCTGCCGCGCCTAAGCCCGCATTTGATGTGGGTAAATTCGCCGGTATTTTTGCCGCAATCGGTTTGGC
>JBAVPP010000161.1:0-2960 GCA_049693175.1 Gallionella sp.
GTGCGCGATAAGGCTTTGGACATGATGGCGCGCGTGTTGCAACATCCGATTTACTCGCCAGAAATTTTGGCGCGCGAAAAAACACGCATCGTTGCGGGTTTGAAAGAAGCCGAAACTAAACCGGAAAGTATCGCTGATAAAGCGTTTCAAAAAGCCGTGTTTGGAGCGCATCCCTACGCGCTGCCAGTGTCCGGAGAAATTGCCAGTGTGAGTGCCACGACGGTGCAGGATTTGCAGGATTTTTATCGCACGCATTACAACGCGCGTCGTGCCGTGGTTGCGATTATGGGTGATGTGAGCCGTGCGCAGGCGGAAGCGATCGCCGAAAAATTAACCGGCGAATTGCCACAATCGGATGTGAATATCGCTTTGCCGGAAGTTGAAAAAATTATCGCGGCTAGCGAGCAACGCATTGCACATCCTGCCACACAAAGCCATATTTTGATTGGTGCGCCCGGTATGTCGCGCACTGACCCAGATTATTTTCCGCTGTACGTCGGCAACTATATTTTGGGTGGCGGCGGTTTCGTGTCGCGCTTGATGAATGAGGTGCGCGAAAAGCGCGGGCTGGCATACAGCGTGTACAGTTATTTCATGCCGCTCAAGCAAACGGGCGCGTTCCAGATTGGTTTGCAAACCAAAAAAGAACAGGCGAATGACGCACTGCAATTGGTGCGTAAAACCGTGGCGGATTTTGTCGCCAACGGTCCGACCGAAAAAGAATTGCTCGCCGCTAAACAAAATATCGTCGGTGGATTTCCGCTGCGCATAGACAGTAATCGCAAGATTTTGGATTATCTTTCTATCATCGCGTTTTACGATATGCCGCTCACCTATCTGGATGATTTTAGCGCGAAGGTTGAGCATGTCACGGTGGCGCAAATCCGCGATGCGTTCAAACGCCATATCGACCCGCAACATCTGGCGACGGTAATCGTTGGCGCACCGGAAGACGGAGCGGCAAAATAAATAAACTGCGTATCAACGGCGGCGAATTGCGCAGTCGCATCATCACTTTTCCCGATGCGGAAGGTCTGCGTCCCACGCCGGATAGAGTGCGGCAAACGCTGTTCAACTGGCTGGGGCAAACGCTGCATGGACGTACCTGTTTGGACTTATTCGCGGGCAGCGGCGCGTTGGGTTTTGAAGCCGTGTCGCGCGGCGCGGAGCGTGTGACGATGGTGGAAAAAAATCCGCTGGTGGCGCGCACACTGCAAGACAATATTCAGAAATTGGCATTGAGCAACATTTCCGTGCGTTGCCAAGATGGGCTAGAATTCGCCTCCCGCGACGCGACGCGATACGACGTGATATTTTTAGACCCGCCGTTTGATAGCGATTTTTTGCCGCGTTTATTTGGGTTATTGCCCACGCGGTTAAATGATGACGGCGTGTTGTATGTGGAGTCTGGTGCAAAGATAAATGTGCCGGAAAATTGGCAAGTGTTGAAGGCTGGAAAAGCGGGACAAGTGCATTACCAACTACTTAAAATTAGCAAACCCACTCAATGATAAAAGTCGTTTATCCGGGAACATTTGATCCGATTACAAAAGGTCACGAGGACGTGGTGCGTCGCGCCGCCGGATTGTTTGGCGAAGTGGTGGTGGCGGTGGCGGCGAGTCGCGCGAATACTTTGTTCAACTTGGACGAGCGTGTGAGCTTGGCGCGCGAGATATTCGCCAATCAACCCAATGTGCGCGTGGAAGGTTTCGACGGCTTGTTGATGAGCTTTGTGCAGCAACAAAATTCGCGCGTGGTGTTGCGTGGCTTGCGTGCGGTGTCGGATTTCGAATACGAGTTTCAATTGGCGGGCATGAACCGCAATTTGTATCCCGAAATGGAAACATTGTTTTTAACGCCCGCCGAAAAATACACTTTCATTTCCGCGACCATGGTGCGCGAAGTGGCACGCTTCGGCGGTGATGTGAGTAAGTTTGTTTCACCTATCGTGGTGGAAAAATTGCAGCAAAAATATAGGGCATCTCTATAAATCGAAATCTCGTCGCGATACGTTGTTGCGCACAAAAAATTACTCCTTACATAGCTAACTATGTGTCGTCGTAATTTTTTGTTCGCGCCTAGCCTCGCTTAGATATTTCAATTTTTAGAGCCACCCTTCATTAAAAGATTTGAAATAAAGAGGAAGAAAAAATGTCACTTATCATTACCGACGAATGTATCAACTGCGACGTGTGCGAGCCGGAATGTCCGAACGACGCGATCTCACAGGGCGACAGCATTTATGTCATCGACCCGAACAAATGCACCCAATGCGTGGGTCACTATGACACGCCGCAATGCGTCGAAGTCTGTCCGGTGGATTGCATTCCATTGGATGTCTCGCATCCCGAAACCCCGGAACAATTGCAAGCCAAGTATGAAAAATTGATGGCGGCAAAAGGCAAATAATTTTTTTACACCGACAAAAAACCACGCGTAAACGGCGTGGTTTTTTATTTGGCAAATAGCAAACCCAGCGCGATTAAAGCAGGCATCGCTTGTATCCAAAGTATTTTTTTCCCTACGCTAAATCCGCCATATATTCCGGCGACAATCACGCACGATAAAAAGAAAATTTTAATCGCGTCACCTGACGCGCCCAGCGACATTCCCCACAGCAAACCTGCCGCCAGAAAGCCATTATACAAACCCTGATTCGCGGCCAGCGTTTTCGATGCTTGTGCGAATTCCGGCGTTAAGCGAAACGTGCGCAAGCCCAGCGGCTTGTCCCAAAAAAACATCTCCAACACCAAAAAATAAAAGTGCAGCAATGCGATAAGAGCAACGGCGATATTAGCGATTGTGCTCATGTGGCAGTCTCCCGAATCTAATGCTTAATCCAAATGCCACTGATAGCTAGTGCATCTTTGCTCGCGCCTACGGCGGGCAGTTTATACATGTCCAGCACAGTGCGTAGCACATTGTAGTGATTGATATGTTGCGCACTCGTTCCCACCTTG
>JBAVPP010000162.1:0-1926 GCA_049693175.1 Gallionella sp.
CTCATACCCCACCTGCGCCAACCAGCGTTTGAACGGCTCGGCTTTGGGGGAAGGGATAGATTGAATCAGGCGAAAAAGCCCTTCGGTGTTGGCGCAATCGGTGATGCGCTGCTTGCCGTCTGGTGCGACCAGTTTCAACCCGTGACAAAATGTCACGGGTTGCTCACTCTCGGCATTCAACCGTTGTTTTAACTTGCGCCAATACGCGCCCGCGTCGTTTGAGTCGGTCAATGTGGCAACCACATCCACCACCGAAAACCACCACTCATCGTTATGCCAAGTGCGGCGTATCGCGCTTTCTTGGAACACCGCGAGGTGGTTTGCCGATTCAGTCGCTTTGATTTTTTGGCTCATGTGCTTCTCTTTCAGCAATACCGTTGCATAACAATTAGCACGGATAAATCAACTGACCCGTAATGGAGATTTTATCTTTCAAACGTTGATTAGCTAAAGTGTCCCAGTGCAGCACATCCATTTTGAAGATCAAGGGCAAAGCATCCAGCGCGTTCCACAACTGGGTAAAGCGTGCTTCGCTCATCGTCTGTGCAAACACCGCCAGATCAATATCCGAGCCATCCTTGAATGTCCCATTTGCGCGTGAGCCGAAAATCAAAACCTGCTCAATTTCTGGATACGCCGCAAACACCCGACGCAAATCGTTGAGAATGGAATCAGATAAACCCGTATTTAGCGCGACCATGACGCAACCGAATTTGCCAGTTGTTGAAACAGCGGCAAGCCATGTTGCAACACATAGCCATATACTTCATCCGCCAGTTTTTCGTCGTAAGTGTGGCTGGTTAAATTGCGCTTTTTTTGCGCCTCCGACCAAGCATTTCCATCTGTAATCAAACCGACTTGCAACGCCTGTTGCCAAGTTTCGCGTGGCGTATTCGCTATGATGCCCTCGGCTTCCAGCTTCAAGCGCAAGGTTTTCCAAGCCAACTCCCAGCAAAATTCAAACCGCTGTATCACCGAATCGCGGATAAAACTGGAGAAAGGTTGCGCGCACGCCTCCTCCAGCCGTTGCACAGCGGTGATTAACTCCTGTCTGCGTTCCTTGTATCGTTCGGTGTTCATGTCTAACTCCTAAAATAAATTACAAATACCGCTGCATAATGGCTTGTTTTTTGGCGGGCGCGGCGGATATATCTAGCGCAAAATTCAGCGTACCGCCGCTTTCATCGCCTCGGTAATCCGCTCCGTTTCCACGCTCACCGTCGTCACGCGCATCAGCAAGTCGATTACTTTTTCTTTGTAATCGACGAAGCGATAGGTATCGAATTTCTTGCGGATAGTTGGGTCTTTGGGTTTCTTTTCTTTGTATTGATCGAGTATCCATTCCAGCGCGCAGCGGTTGCCCAGCTTGTATTTCCACGCGGCGGGCGGGATGCCGCGCAAGGTGGTTTCACTATCCAGCGTGATGCTGCCCGCCTCTTTGTCGGCGCGCAAAATCGCCTTGGCTTGAAGTCCCGCAGCACGCGCCTTTTCGTCGGGAATATCGCTGCGTTTTAATGCGAACGGCGCGACAGATTCATAGCCGATATGCAACGCCATCAACGCCTCGCCCCACGCCGCCCATTGCCAAAAATCGGCATAAAACGGAATGCGCGGAAATTCACGTTTCAAATTCAGCGCGTATTTTTCGCGATACAACGGGTCATGTAATACCGCGTAGCAGTAGTGGAAGATGGCTTGCTTATTTATATCGTCATTCCCGCGTAGGCATGAATCCAGAGGTTTTGCTTTTTGTCCCTTGGGGGCTTTTTTAATCGGCTGGATTCCCGCCTGCGCGGGAACGACGGAAGATTGGTAGTGCTGCTGAAATTGTTTAAGAGCCCAGTCGGTGATGTTGTCCACGCGGTTGCCTTCTTCGTCGTAACGATACAACGGAAATAATTTTGTTCCCACCGCCGCTGGACTAAG
>JBAVPP010000163.1:0-1930 GCA_049693175.1 Gallionella sp.
CCGTTACAGCAAGTAGAAGAGAGTTCAATCCTCAATCCTCCACTCCTCGCTACGCTCTCCTCAATCCTGCAACTACGCAATCCGCTCACCGATGCCTATCCTGACCGCGAAGAAGGCGCGCGCGAACTGGAAGCGCAGGCGTTCGCGGCAAAATTATTGAGTATCGTCGGACAGTGGCATATTCACGATGAGGGCAAAGTGCGCCTCGTGCAATGGAGTGACATTATGGTGCTGGTGCGCCGCCGCACCCATCTGAAAATTTACGAGCAAGCGTTGCGCGCGCAACATATTCCCTATCTCACCTCGCGTCGCGGCGGCTTGTTGGACACCTTGGAAGCCTCGGATATACAGGCTTTGCTGACTTTCTTAATGACCCCGTTCGCGGATTTGCAACTCGCCCATGTGCTGCGCTCACCGATTTTTTCGTGCAGCGATGCGGAGCTTCTGCTGATTGCAGAAGCAGGATTGAGGAGCGAGCAGGGTACGGTTTTCCCAAATCCCAAATCCAAAATCCAAAATCCAAACTGGTGGCTGCGCTTACAAAGCATTGCACATAGCGACACCGCTACCGCGCAATTAAACCGTGCACACAATTTGTTGCAAAGCTGGCTGGTTCTCGCCGAAAAATTACCCGTGCATGACTTGCTGGATAAAATTTATTTCGATGCGAATGTGCAGTCGCGCTATGCCGCCGCCGTGCCGTTAGCGATGCGCGCCACGGTGTTGGCGAATTTGCAGGCGTTTATCGAAATCGCGCTGAATGTTGATGCTGGGCGTTATCCGAGTTTGTCGCGTTTTTTGCGCACCTTGGATGAACTCAAGCAAGCGGCGGACAACGAAGCACCCAACGAAGGCGCGGTAGATCAGGCGGGTGACGCGCTGCGCATTTACACCGTGCATGAATCGAAAGGTCTGGAAGCTCCGCTGGTGTGGTTGTTGGACAGCAACGCAAAAGCCCCGTCCGATAAGGGCTTTGACGTGTTGCTCGATTGGCCGACCAACGACACCAAGCCCGCGCACTTGTCGCTTTACACCGACAAATCCAGCCACGGTGCGGCGCGCGAAAAATATTTTGCGGCGGACAAAATGTTAGCGGATAGAGAGGATATGAATTTGCTTTATGTCGCCATGACGCGCGCCAAGCAAGTGTTAATGGTAAGTGGCAGTGGTAAGTTAATTGCCGATACTTGGTATGAGCGCGTCGCGAATGCGCATAGCAAACCAGAGAATCCTTTGCTTGATTTGTCATTCCCACATAGGCGGGAATCCAGTCAGTTAGAGATGGACTCCCGTCTGCACGGGAGCGACGATTTGTTTGATTTGTTGCGCCAGCCTTTGCCCACCGGCACACGCAAACCGCTAATGACCGAACCACAACGTCGCGGCATCTGGCTACATGGCTTGCTGCAATACCTCGCCGCGTCTTCCGCCTCGCCGGAAGTTGAACGGGAAGATTTACAGCGTCGCCTAAACATCCCCGACGACGCAATCGAAACGCTCTGGCAGCACGCGCAACATCTGCTCGCCGCACCTCACCTCGCGCGATTTTTTGATGCGCAACAATACCGCAGTGCCAGCAATGAGCTGCCTTATGTCAACGCGCAGGGCGAACTCAAACGCATCGACCGCTTAGTGGAATTTGATGACGAAGTGTGGGTACTGGATTACAAATTAGGCGACAGTGAAAACATCGCGCGCCACCAAGCGCAAATGCGCGAATATCAAACCGCGATGCAGTCGGTGTACGCGGATAAAAAAGTGCGCTGCGCCTTGCTGTTCGCGGATGGTGTGATAAGCGAGGTAGAAAAATTGCCCTAAACCCGACAATTCGCCTGTGGTAATATTCTCGTTCCAAATTTGCAGTACCAACCCTTATTTTAATTTAGGAGAAGCTCATGGAACACACTCTGCCCGCACTGCCTTACGCGAT
>JBAVPP010000164.1:0-2354 GCA_049693175.1 Gallionella sp.
GTTCCAGACTTTCCACGCCGCATAGCCCGCAGCCGGTGCGCCCGGTCATATTGCGTCTGCGCTGCTTGAGGCGCAAAAACGCCGCGCTGGAAATGTCGCAATGCACAGTGATGCCCAAGTCACTTTCCTCGACTTCCGCGCCGAAAAATTCGCCGCGATTTTTGATGATGCCTTCGCTAAAGGAAAAACCCAGCGCGAAACTTTCCAGATCGCACGGCGTGGCCAACATCACCGCGTGCGAGATGCCGTTGAATTCCAGTGCGACGGGAATTTCCACGACCAAGTCATCGCGTTCTTCACTGCGCAGTTCATCACGCCAACGCGAGATAGACTGCGTGCTGATGCAAGCGATTTCGGTATGACTCATTTTGCGTGCGGCATGCATGATGTTATTTTCCGCCTTGTTGCGCCTGCTCGGAAAACGCGAGCTGGGCTTTGCTAAAACGCGTGTATTTTTTTTGCCATTCCGACGGTTCATGCACAGCCATCACTTGCACCGCCGTCACTTTATATTCCGGACAATTGGTCGCCCAGTCGGAGTTCTCGGTGGTAATCACGTTCGCGCCGGATTCGGGAAAGTGGAACGTGGTGTAGACCACGCCGGGTTGCATACGCGCGGAAATTTTCGCGCGCAGCACCGTGTCGCCGGAACGGCTGGCGATGCTGACCCAGCCATCGTTTTTTATACCGCGCTCTTCGGCATCGTGCGGGTGAATCTCCAGCACGTCCTGCTCATGCCATTGCACGTTCTCGGTACGCCGCGTTTGCGCGCCTACGTTGTATTGCGAGAGTATGCGTCCGGTGGTGAGTATGAGTGGAAATTTGCGCGTGATTTTTTCGTCTGTCGCCACATACTTGGTGATGATAAATTTACCTTTACCGCGCACGAAATGAGTTACGTGCATGGTTGGCGTGCCATCCGGCGCATCGTCGTTGCACGGCCATTGTATGCTGCCCAGTTGGTCGATTTTGGCGTAACTCACACCGTGGAAAGTTGGCGTGAGGCGCGCGATTTCGTCCATCACTTCGGAAGGATGTGCGTAATTCATTTCATAACCGAGTCGCCGCGCCAACTGTATTGTCACTTCCCAATCGGCATAACCCGCCAGCGGCGGCATGACTTTGCGCACCCGCGAGATGCGGCGTTCGGCGTTGGTGAATGTGCCGTCTTTTTCGAGGAAGGATGAACCCGGCAAAAACACATGCGCATACATCGCCGTCTCGTTCAGAAAAATATCCTGCACCACGATGCATTCCATCGCGCTCAACGCGGCAGTGACATGCTGGGTGTTGGGATCGGATTGCACGATGTCTTCGCCCTGGCAATACATGGCTTTGAAGCTGCCATCCAATGCCGCATCGAACATATTGGGAATGCGCAGTCCGGGCTCGGCCAGTATTTCCACGCCCCACGCCTGTTCAAAAATATGGCGCGTGGTCGAATCGGATACATGACGATAGCCGGGCAACTCGTGCGGGAATGAGCCGATGTCACACGAGCCCTGCACATTATTTTGTCCGCGCAAGGGATTCACGCCCACGCCCTCGCGTCCGATATTGCCGGTCGCCATCGCCAAATTGGCAATGCCCATTACGGCGGTCGAACCTTGCGCGTGCTCGGTCACACCGAGTCCGTAATAGATGGCGGCATTGCCACCGGTCGCATACAAACGCGCCGCGCCACGCACCAAGTCGGCGGACACGCCGGTGATGTCCTGCATGGCTTCGGGAGAATTTTCCGGCAGGGCAACAAAGTCGCGCCACTCGTGAAAAGCCTTATCCTCACAACGCTCGGCGATAAATTCATTTGCCAACAAACCCTCGGTGACGATGACATGCGCGAGTGACGACACCATCGCCACATTGGTGCCGGGTTTGAGCGGTAAGTGGAACGCGGCTTCGACATGCGGCGAGCGCACCAGATCGATATGGCGCGGGTCGATCACAATCAGCTTCGCGCCTGCTCTTAGCCGCTTCTTCATGCGCGAGGCGAACACCGGATGCGCATCGGTCGGGTTCGCGCCTATCACTAGAATCACATCGGATTTTTCCACGGATTTGAAGGTCTGCGTGCCTGCCGATTCGCCCAATGTTTGTTTTAGTCCATAGCCGGTCGGTGAGTGACAAACCCGTGCGCAAGTGTCGACGTTGTTGTTGCCGAACGCGGTGCGCACCAGTTTTTGCACAAGATAACCTTCCTCGTTGGTGCAGCGCGACGACACGATGCCGCCGACAGAATCGCGCCCGTATTTTTTCTGGATGCGTTTGAATTCCGAGGCGGCGTAATCGAGTGCTTCCGCCCAGCTGACTTCGCGCCACGGGTCGGTGATTTTGCTGCGTATCATCGGTTTGGT
>JBAVPP010000165.1:0-2389 GCA_049693175.1 Gallionella sp.
CAGATGGTGTGCCCGCGAGCAGGAATGGTTGTCTCCTGACTCAAGGTCGCTGTTGTAAACGATGGGGTGCGTAAGCATCCCGGATAATGGAGGAAGACTTGAGTCTCAATCTGCAAGAAAAACAAGCGGTAGTAGCGGAAGTCAGTGCGCAAGTGGCACAGGCTCAAACTATCGTTTTGGCAGAGTACCGTGGCATCGCAGTCGCCGATATCACCACGTTGCGTGCGAATGCGCGTAAATCGGGTGTGTATTTCCATGTGTTGAAAAACTCATTGGCGCGCCGTGCGGTTCAAGGTACACCTTTCGAACCTTTGGCTGAAAAAATGGTGGGCCCACTCGTGTATAGCATGAGTGCGGATGCTGTTGCTGCGGCTAAAGTGGTATTCGATTTTGCCAAGACGAATGACAAGTTGGTGATTAAAGCCGGTGCGATGGGCGGTTCCATGATGTCTGCGGAACAAGTCGGTATCTTGGCTGCGACACCAAGTCGTGATGAGTTGATTGCGATGTTGATGGCGACCATGAATGCGACGACTGCGAAGTTCGTGCGCACGCTGGCTGCTGTTCGCGATAGCAAAGAAACCGTTGCTGCTTAATTAATAATTGTAAATTTTAGGAGAACAAAATGGCTGTAACTAATGCTGACTTGATGGACGCAATCGGTGGTATGACTGTATTGGAACTGTCTGCTCTGATCAAAGAAATGGAAGAAAAATTCGGCGTATCCGCTGCGGCTGTTGCCGTTGCCGGTCCTGCTGCTGGCGGCGGTGCTGCTGCGGCTGCTGAACAAACTGAATTCACCGTGATGTTGACGGGTGCTGGCGATAGCAAAGTGAACGTGATTAAGGTAGTTCGTGCAATCACCGGCCTGGGTTTGAAAGAAGCTAAGGATCTGGTTGATGGCGCACCTAAAGCGGTTAAAGAAGGCGTGTCCAAGGCTGATGCTGATGCCGTTGCTAAGCAACTGATCGAAGCTGGCGCAACTGCTGAAATCAAGTAAGTCGTTGTGATGTAAAAAGGCTGACGGTTTCCCGTCAGCCTTTTGCCGCTTGTAGAAGCTAGCGGTCAAGATATGAAAAAATGTTTCTTGCCCCCTGTCTTTTGATTGCTGCTTAACCGGATGGTTAAGTGTGTGATGAAACTTTAGTTTGCCCTTTATCGTGGAGATTGTATGAGCTACTCTTTTACCGAAAAAAAACGTATCCGTAAAAGTTTTGCCAAGCGAGTCGGCGCATTGCCGGTTCCATTCCTGTTGTCTACCCAACTGGAATCTTTCGCAGACTTTTTGCAGGCTTATACTGCGCCAGACCAGCGCAAAAACTCAGGCTTGCAAGCCGCGTTCAACGGTATTTTCCCGATTGAGAGTCATAACAAGTATGCGCGTCTGGATTTTGTCAGCTATACCTTGGGTATGCCGCCGTTCGATGTTAAAGAGTGTCAACAGCGCGGCCTGACTTTTGCCTCGCCTTTGCGCGCCCGTGTGCGTTTGACTATTTTGGATAAGGAGTCGTCCAAACCCACGGTCAAAGAAGTTAAAGAGCAAGAAGTTTACATGGGCGAAATGCCGCTGATGACCAACACCGGTTCTTTTGTGATCAACGGAACAGAGCGCGTGATTGTTTCCCAGTTGCACCGTTCTCCCGGTGTGTTCTTTGAGCATGATCGCGGTAAAACACACTCCTCCGGCAAGCTGTTGTTCTCCGCTCGTATCATTCCTTACCGTGGTTCATGGTTGGATTTTGAGTTCGATGCCAAGGACTATGTGTATTTCCGTATCGACCGTCGCCGCAAGATGCCGGTGACCATATTGTTGCGTTCGCTGGGCTATAGCAACGAGGAAATTTTGAGCATGTTCTTCGAGTTTGATGCTTTCCATCTGGGCAAAAAAGGCATCCAGTTTGAAGTGGTGGCGGAACGTTTGCGCGGCGATGTCGCGCGTTTCGACATCTACAACAAAGCGGGCAAAGTTATCGTCGCAAAAGACAAGCGCATCACGGTGCGCCACATCCGCGAAATGCAAGCGGATGACATCAAAAAATTGGGCGTGTCTGAAGAGTTCGTGATTGGTCGCGTGTTGGCGACCAACGTAGTAGACAAAGACAGCGGTGAAATACTTGCCAACGCCAACGAAGAAATCACCGAAGCGTTGTTGCATAAATTGCACGAAGCAGGCGTGACAAAAATCAACACGCTGTACACCAATGATTTGGATCAGGGCGCGTTCATTTCGCAAACCTTGCGTACCGACGAAACTGTGGATCAATGGACAGCGCGCGTGGCAATTTATCGCATGATGCGTCCCGGCGAACCGCCCACCGAAGAAGCGGTGGAAGGATTGTTCAAAGGCTTGTTCTTCAGCGACGAGCGTTATGATTTGTCGGTTGTCGGC
>JBAVPP010000166.1:0-3188 GCA_049693175.1 Gallionella sp.
ATATAAAGCTGCAATAAAAACACATTCACCAGCACCAAATCACCTATGGTCATCGTGCCTTGCACCACCTCGTTGGCGGCAAGCAACATCAGCGCGGTGATGCCGATGGCGATGATGACGCTCTGCCCGGCATTAAGCAAAGCCAGCGAAACTTGATTGCGCACCGCCGCCGTTTCCCAATGCTCCATATTGTGATCGTAACGACGCGCTTCATATTTTTCGTTGCCGAAATATTTAACCGTTTCGTAATTCAACAAACTGTCGATGGCGCGCGTGTTTGCTTTGGAATCCAAGTCGTTCATGGTGCGCCGCACCACCATGCGCCACTCGGTAATAAACAAGGTGAACAAAATATAAATCACCAGCGTGATAAAAGTGATGATGGCAAACCATGCGTTATATTTTTTCAGCAGAATAATCGCGACTAAACCGATTTCCAAAAAGGTAGGCAGAATATTAAACAGCGTAAAATTCAATAAAAATCCGATGCCGCGCGTGCCGCGTTCGATGTCGCGCGACACGCCTCCAGTTTGCCTATCGAGATGAAAACGCAAACTCAAACTATGCAAATGCTCGAACACTTGCAACGCCACACGGCGGATTGCGCGCTGCGTCACTTTGGCGAATACCGCATCGCGCAATTCGCCAAACAGCGTGCTCGATAAACGCAACAGTCCGTAACCAACAATCAAAAATATTGGCACAACCAACGGCGCGTGGCTTTTATCCAGCGCGTCTATGATTTGCTTTAACGACAAAGGAATCGCCACACTGGCGAGCTTGGCAAACACCAACAAACTCATCGCGATAAACACCCGCGATTTGAATTCCAACAAATACGGAATCAGCGATCGTATGGTTTCCCAATCGTTGCGATTGGCATTAACGTTATTGGCATGAGGCGAGATTTCAGGATGCATAATTTTCACGGCTAAAAGCTAATCCGCGATTATAACTGGCTGGCGGGGATAAACTCGCATGAACATCGCTAAAGAAGCTGGTCGAATAATTCCCGCAATATTTTTGACCCGATACAGGATAGAAATCAACATCCGGCGCAATGCCCGTTGCTTATTGCGCCTTACGTGGACTAAGAATGCTCAATACCACGATACTAGACCAGACTCCGCGACTTCAAGGCATTAGGTGTAGATTCCGTAAGGAGGCTTATTGTTAGAATACCCTGATTTTGTTGTGTACCAAAACGCCATGTACACCAACGAAATAGGTATGAAAATCCTCGACTTCAAAATTATAAACAATAGGAGCCTTGAAAGATAATTTTGTTACACTAACAACCTTGGCAGACCACCTGCCACCACTTAATGCCAACCACTGTTGATGCCCTAAAGGACGGTCCACGTCATCGCGCCCATCAGGGTCGCATATCTCCAACTGCTGCCCGCTTTCCAAACAAACAGCTTCCGTCCAACCAATATTCTTTACCCAAAACTGATGCTCTGCTGTCGTTAGTAATGCATCAATTTTCCCGTCCGATGTCGCATAGATGACATGGTAGATTTCTCTACCGTGATGCATAAATGTTTTAGTCACTCGGCGATAACATTGTTCACCGGTTATTTCTGATCGGGATAACACCAATGACCCAACCTCAAGATATTCTATTTCTGTAACGCCATAATCCGTATGCACTAGAGTGCCAGCCATAAAACATGTGGAAGTTGGCAACCCATTATCAATAACTGCTTCAGGAGAGCTCATCTTTTTGCTTTGCGCCAAATTTTGAAATCAGAAAATTGAAAAACAAACGCGGAGTCTGGTCTAGCATCGTAGCACTACCTCTTAAAAATCCACTCGCATACATTTACGCGACGCTGATACTTTTTTCTATGACTTCTGATACCCATGCGTTCAAGCTCTTGCCGCGCGCTTCGGCCACCATGGCGGCGCGGGCGTGAAGATCCGGAGCGAGCCGCAAACGGAACTGCCCAGAATAGGGCTTGTTCGGTGCGCGCCCCAACTTTTTACAAGTTGCTAAATAATCGTCCACCGCTTCTTCAAACGCCGCACGCAATTCCGCCACGCTTTCACCGTGAAAACCAATCACATCACGGATTCCGGCAACATGCCCCACGATGCAAGCATCGGCTTCGCTGTATTCAACCTTAGCGGCAAATCCTTTGTATTCCATTGTGTTCATGGTTTCACTCCTAAACTTTCGAGAAAATTACGCGCATCCCGCACTTGATACGGCTTTGCTTCTTTGGCTGGATGCGGGCGATGGAAGGTAGCGATAATGTCATCCTTCTCAAACCGCACTCGCGAACCATTACCCTCGATTACGCGACAACCCACAGCGACCAACAACGCCTCAACCCGCCGCCATTCGAGCGAAGCGGAAACCGGTTCGGCAAACACCGCAGCAAGCGTTTTTCGATGCGTGGAATTCATGCTTTTATGGTATCAAATAATGACACCAAGTCAAGCTGATTTACAATTTTGAAAAACAATCCAAAAAATTCATTCTGACTTTTGACGTATATACGCGCGCCAAATCCATATCTTTTTAGGCCGCAAGATTCAGGTAAAATCCGCTGCTATTTCCAGCCACTTTGTCACCTTAATCTGCCGCGACATGCCTGTTAATTCCAAACCACTTTTTCCGCAAGAAGGCACGAATCCCAAGGCTTGGTACGCCGCCGCGAGCCAGGCTTCCGGCGTGATTTATGATGCCGAACAAGCTGCCGTAATCGACGCGCTGGACGGACTTTGGCATCAGCTTATCGACTTCAAAACCAAGCTCAATCATTTTTTGGGACGCAGCTTGCTCAGTCCCGATGTGCCCAAAGGGTGTTATATCTGGGGCGGGGTAGGGCGCGGCAAAACTTTTTTGATGGACGGTTTTTATGCCTCCGTTCCGTATCGCCGCAAACGTCGCATCCACTTCCACAATTTTATGGCGGAAGTGCATCAGAACATGAAGCAACTCGCCGGCCACGATGATCCGCTAATCGCTTTATCAGACAGCATTGCCAAGTCCACGCGCCTGCTTTGCTTGGATGAATTTCATGTCGATGACATCGCTGATGCAATGATTTTGGAACGCTTGATTTCGGCATTGTTTGAGCGTGGCGTGGTACTCATCACCACCTCCAATTACGCGCCGAATGGCTTGTATCCGCACGGTTTGCAACGGCAAAACTTTCTGCCCGCCATCGCCATGTTAG
>JBAVPP010000167.1:0-1696 GCA_049693175.1 Gallionella sp.
AATTCAGGGTGGGAGTCACAATAACAGCGGCGCAATCGGCTGGGTCGAATATCGTGACGCACTCAGCGGTTTTATCGAAAAATACCAACGATAAATCTTCTCAAATAAAATAATAACGGTTCGTCAGAGCCCAGGAATCATTATGAAATCAGATGTCATTATTATCGGTTCGGGCGCGGCAGGCCTGATGTGTGCCTTGCAAGCCGGACAGCGCGGGCGTTCCGTGGTGTTACTCGACCATGCAAAAAAATTGGCGGAAAAAATCCGCATCTCCGGCGGCGGACGTTGCAACTTCACCAATCTCAACACCAAACCGGAAAATTTTATTTCCGAAAATCCTAATTTTTGCCGCTCCGCTTTGGCGCGTTACACACCGCAGGATTTCATCGCGTTATTGCAAAAACACGGCATCGGCTTTCACGAAAAAACGTTGGGGCAATTATTTTGCGATGACGAGTCCGAAGCTATCATCGCCATGCTGCGCAAGGAATGCGACGAAGCGGGCGTGAAACGTTTTATGAGTTGCGAAATCGAAAAAATCAAACACACACCTTATGCTGGCGAACCCGGCTTGGACAAAAAAGCCAAGTTTTATGTGGAAACTTCGCGTGGCGAATTCGAGGCGGTTTCATTGGTGATTGCCACTGGCGGATTGTCGATACCCAAAACCGGCACAACCCCTTACGGCTATCACGTCGCGGAACAATTCAACGTGCCGATTACCAAATTAAAAGCGGGGCTAGTTCCCATCACCTTCGCACCCGATGATTGGAAGCCGTATGCCGATTTAACTGGCGTCTCCTTTGATGCCGTGGTCACAACGGGCAAGCACTCTTTCCGCGAAAATGTGCTGGTCACGCATCGCGGTTTGAGCGGCCCGGCGATTTTGCAAGCCTCTTCGTATTGGCAAAACGGCGAACTTTTGCACATCAATATGCTGCCGGATGTGGATATGGAAGTCTTGCTTACAGAACATAAAACCAGCAAAAAAATTCTCAGCAATTTTCTCACGCAATGGTTTGCAAAAAGCTTCGCTGATGTGTGGTGCGAACAATTCACCGCGCGCGGCAAAATCGCCAACTTGCCGCTCAATCAATACAACGACAAACAGCGCAAACTCATCGCTAAAGAATTGCACGACTGGCAAATCACACCGTCCGGCACGATGGGTTACACCAAGGCGGAGGTCACTTGCGGCGGCATAGACACTCGTGCCTTGTCGTCAAAAACCATGGAATGTAACGATGTACCAGGGCTATATTTCATCGGTGAAGTCGTCGATGTCACCGGCTGGTTAGGCGGCTACAACTTCCAGTGGGCATGGGCTTCTGGCTATGCGGCGGGGCAAGCGGTTTAACCGCAATGCGAGAATAGAAAAATAAGAATTTGTTAAAATGCAATTCGGCAACCGGCCAGTAAGAGTCACACACCCTCAATATAATTTCGATAGCAGTGCAATCAAAAGTGAAACAGAAAATTTTGGACGATATCCAATCGTGACAAAAAATGAGACTCAGATTGTCCGTGCATTAGAGACCGACATAGATGGTATCGTGGCTCTACTAGCAGAAAATCAACCCGAACGTGGCGGTACACTTTCTGCCAATCCTTCGTATTCTGAAATAGCTAAGATGATGCGTGAGATGCCAATAATTGTTGCTCGGCGCAGCAATCAAATTACTGGCTTCCTTATGAC
>JBAVPP010000168.1:0-5053 GCA_049693175.1 Gallionella sp.
GTTCAAACGCCGTGCCGATGTCATCGTGGCGAACCGCGTCACCGACGATATTCGCGATGTGGCAGGAAAAATCTACAGCCGGGATTTATTCGGGAAAGACTAATCGCGTAGTGACACGTCACGCCAAACGCGACTTGTCACTACGCGATTCACACTCGGCTACTTCAAGTATGCAACATCACCGGATGCGACCACTACCGTATTTTTAGCGGAGGCCATTTGCCCATCAGGTGTCGAGTCCACCAGTTTTGGCAAGGTCGTTAGTGCCGAAACACCCAAAACCAGAAGCGACATCACAACTTTAATCGGGGTAATAACGGCTTGTTTTTTGGCTGTCTTTCTCATTTTTCGCTCTCCTGTTTTGTGATACTGTCGATCCAATATTTGCGGTGTCACTCATTGTTGCAAGCAAACAATCCCCGCTTACACCACCCTTGACGGTGACTATATCGGCAGCAAAATAGATTTATTTAGGGGAATAGAACGAAAAAAATGCCTCTATTCAAAAAATCTCGCAAAATGTGTTTGAAGCGAGCGAGCAATCACAGCCAGAATTGTCGATTTTTACGTCCCGCTTTAGAGCAGAGTGAATATTCGGTTAGAATGCGCATTCACAAAAATTTAACCTTATCTAAATTCAACCTACAAGGAATATTTTATGTACCAAATCGCTCCTTCTATCCTGTCCGCCAATTTCGCCAAGCTCGGTGAAGAAGTCGATGACGTGCTCGCGTCCGGCGCGGACATCGTGCATTTCGACGTGATGGACAACCATTACGTGCCTAACTTGACCATCGGCCCTTTGGTTTGCGAAGCCTTGCGCAAACATGGCGTGACGGCTGCGATTGACGTGCATCTGATGGTCAAGCCAGTGGATCGTATTATTCCTGATTTTGCCAAAGCGGGCGCGACTTACATCACCTTTCATCCTGAAGCGTCAGAACATATCGACCGCACCATCGGTTTGATTAAAGAGAGCGGTTGCAAAGCCGGTCTGGTGTTCAATCCTTCTACTCCGCTGGAAATTCTGGAATACACTTTACCCAAGCTGGACATGGTATTGCTGATGTCAGTCAACCCCGGTTTCGGTGGTCAAAAGTTCATTCCGCATGTGTTGGACAAGGCACGTAAAGTGCGCAAGATGATAGATGCGGGTGGTCACACTTGCCGCTTGGAAATCGACGGCGGCGTGGGTCCTGCAAACATTCGCGAAGTCGCGGAAGCAGGCGTGGACACATTCGTTGCGGGTTCAGCCGTGTTTAGCAAACGCAACGCTGCTGATAAAAATCGCTACAACACCATCCTTGCAGAACTGCGCGCAGAACTGGCAAAGGTAAAGAAATAATGCCTTTCACTCAACGTCCTTTACCCGTCTCTGCCATCGTCATCGACCTTGACGGTACGCTGCTGCACACCGCGCCACAACTTTGCGAAGCCGCCAATCGCATGTTGCGCGATATGAACTACGCACCTGTCTCGCAAGCGCTGTTGTCCAGCTACATCGGCAACGGTATTTCTTGGTTGGTGAAACGCGCGCTAACCGGCGACATGCATGCCACGCCAGACGCGGCTTTGTACGATCACGCGCTGCCGATTTTTGAAAAGCATTACACCGAACTGTTGCTGGAAAGTAAGCCATTCGAGGGCGTGATTGCGGGACTGGATGCGATGAAGTTAGCAGGTTATCCGCTGGGTTGCATCACCAATAAAGTCGAGCGTTACACCACGCCGCTGCTCAAGGGTATCGGTCTGGCAAAATATTTCGACATTGTTTTGGCGGGTGACACTTTGCCAGAAAAAAAACCGCATCCCATGCCTTTGCTGCACGCGGCAAAATTTTTTGGTGTACCGATAGACCGCTTGTTGCTGATTGGCGATTCATTGAATGATGCACTCGCCGCACGCGCCGCCGGCTGCCCAGTGTTCTGTGTGCCTTACGGCTACAACCACGGCGAACCTGTGGAAACATTGGATTTGGACGCAGTGATTGCCGACCTTCCTGCCGCATTAGCATTGATGAAACGTAGCTAATATGAAACTAGAAAACCTCCTTATTTGGCGATGGTGATTACACGTAGGTCGGGTTTCAACCCGATATGATTTCGTCGGGTTAAAACCCGACCTACAACACCGGAGGTTTTCATGTTGCACCCTATCACCGAAAAAGAATTCCACGCACTCGCCGAGCTAGGCTATAACCGCATTCCGCTGGTTGCGGAGACTTTCGCCGATCTCGACACGCCGTTGTCGCTGTATCTCAAGCTCGCCAATAAACCGTTTTCCTATTTGCTGGAATCGGTGCAAGGTGGCGAACGTTTTGGGCGTTATTCTTTTATAGGCTTGCCTGCCGACACCCGTATTTCGGTGCGCGGCAAGCACGTCACGCTGACCACTGGCGCGAGTGAATCAACGCAGCAAGTTGAAAATCCGCTGGATTACATCGAACAATATCAAGCCCATTTCAAAGTTGCGCCGCTATCCGGCTTACCGCGTTTCACCGGCGGACTGGCGGGTTATTTTGGTTATGACACGGTGCGCTATATCGAGCCGCGTCTCGCCAAGGTCGAGAAAAAAGATGTCATCGGCACACCCGATATTTTGCTCATGCTCACCGAACAACTTGCGGTCATCGACAACTTGTCCGGCAAGCTGACGTTCATCGTCTATGCCGATCCGGCTCAAGATGATGCTTACGCGGTAGCGCGCGAACGCTTGCGCGAACTCATCGGTATGTTGCGTTTGCCTATCGACATTCCGTTCGCGCCTGCCGCACCATTGGTCGCGGCGCAATCCGAATTCGGCGAAGCCGCGTTCAAAGCGGCAGTGGAAAAAGCCAAGCATTACATTTTCGATGGCGACATCATGCAAGTGGTGTTGTCACAACGCATGTCGCAACCGTTCCCCGCCGAGCCGCTGTCGTTATATCGCGCGCTGCGCAGCATCAACCCTTCGCCGTATATGTTTTATTACGACATGGGCGACCATCATGTGGTCGGTTCATCGCCGGAAATTTTGGTTCGGTTGGAACACGATACTGGCGATACCGACAGCTCGCCGGGTCAACCGAACAGCGACTCCTCCCGCACCAGCGGGCTGCGCCCCACCGCGTCGAAGTCGCGTATGTCAGGTGCCACCGTCACCGTCAGACCGATAGCCGGCACACGTCCGCGCGGCAACACACCGCAACGCGATGCCGCTCTCGCAGAAGAATTATTGGCCGATCCCAAAGAGCTCGCCGAACATTTGATGCTGATAGATTTGGGCAGAAATGATATCGGTCGCGTCGCGCAAAACGGCACGGTGAAACTCACCGACAAAATGATCATCGAGCGTTACTCGCATGTGATGCATATCGTGTCCAACGTCGAAGCAAAACTAAAAGAAAATTTGAGTGCGATGGATGTGCTTAAAGCCACCTTCCCCGCCGGTACGGTGAGCGGCGCGGCCAAAGTGCGCGCGATGGAAATCATAGACGAACTAGAGCCCTCCAAACGCGGCATCTACGCGGGAGCGGTTGGCTATCTGGGTTTTAACGGTGACATGGATGTCGCCATCGCGCTGCGCACCGCCGTGGCCAAAAATCAAACGCTGTATGTGCAAGCGGGCGCGGGCATCGTCGCCGACTCGGTCGCCGACAGCGAATGGATGGAGACGCAAAACAAAGCACGTGCCGTGTTGCGCGCCGCAGAGATGGTGTTGGAAGGTCTGGACGCGCAAGCGCATCGCTAACAAAATCCATGTTACGTCTAAGCGAAATCAAACTGCCACTCGCGCATAGCGAGGACGAACTTCAAGCGGCAATCATCAAGCGGTTAGCTATCAGCACGGATGCCCTGATTAGCCACATCGTGTATAAACGTGGCGTGGATGCGCGCAAGAAAAATTGCATTTTGTATAGCTACACGCTGGATGTGACGGTGCGCGATGAGGCGGCTGTGCTGTCGCATTTCAAAAATGACCCGCACATCAAACTCGCGCCCGACACCAGCTACCATTTTGTCACGCACGCGCCGCAAAATTTCGCCGCGCCTCCTGTCGTCATCGGCATGGGACCGGCTGGTCTATTCGCTGGTCTATTGCTCGCGCAGATGGGTTTTCGTCCGCTGATTTTGGAGCGCGGCAAAGCGGTGCGCGAGCGCACTCAGGACACTTGGGGATTGTGGCGCAAGGGCGTTTTGAATCCCGAATCTAACGTGCAATTCGGCGAAGGCGGCGCAGGAACTTTCTCCGACGGAAAGCTGTATAGCCAGATTAAAGACCCGCGTTTTCTCTCGCGCAAAGTGTTGGACGAATTCGTCAAGGCGGGCGCGCCTGCGGAAATTTTGTACGAAAGCCATCCACATATCGGTACGTTCAAACTGGTCGGCATGGTGGAAAAAATGCGCGCCACGATAGAATCTTTGGGCGGTGAAATTCGCTTTCAAAGTCGCGTGGACGACATCGAAATTATTGATGGTCAGGTCAGTGGTGTAGTGCTGGAGAACGGCGATCATATCGCCACCAATCACCTCGTTTTGGCTATCGGTCACAGCGCGCGCGACACCTTCGAGATGATCCATAAGCGCGGCATTTTTATCGAAGCCAAACCGTTCTCCATCGGCTTCCGTATTGAGCATCCGCAGACCGTTATTGACCGTGCGCGACTGGGTGCGAATGCGGGCAATCCGCAACTCGGCGCGGCGGATTACAAGCTGGTGTATCACGCCAGCAATGGTCGCTCGGTCTATAGTTTTTGCATGTGTCCCGGCGGCACGGTGGTCGCCGCGACTTCCGAAGTCGGACGTGTGGTGACCAACGGCATGAGTCAATATTCGCGCAACGAACGCAACGCCAACGCGGGCATCGTGGTGGGTATCACACCCGAAGTGGACTATCCCAGTGACCCGCTAGCAGGCGTGGAATTTCAACGCCGTTGGGAATCGCGCGCTTATGAATTAGGCGGTGCGACGTATCAAGCTCCGGGGCAATTGGTCGGCGATTTTTTAGCCGGACGCGCTTCGACCAAATTCGGCACAGTCATGCCCTCATACACGCCCGGCGTGCATCTCACTGA
>JBAVPP010000169.1:0-4487 GCA_049693175.1 Gallionella sp.
CGCTTTTCATCACCGGCGATTTTGCTATTCATTCTGTCCAACTCGGCATTACCCGCTTGGGTTCTGGCATAGATTTTGGACTCACTCATTAAAACTCCCCTGACTTACTTTGGTATTGCTGCTGCTATTTGCAATGGCAACGACACGCATAATCGCTTCTTTGTTGCTGGGCGAAAACACCTGTTCGAGCGAATCTTGCCATGACCGCCATGCGTAATTCAAGTGCTCGCGCGGCGACAATCGCACTGTTACTCTGTCCGCCAAACGCAGCGCGAACACATGCTCGGTATTATGCGTGATTCCGGGCGCGTAGCGATGCCGCCAGTGCGGATATATCTCATAAATGTTTTGTGTTTTGCAATCTGTTAACTGATGTTGTGTCACGTCTATGCCGGTTTCTTCCAGCACTTCACGCGCGGCGGTTTGCGCCAGACTTTCGCCGATTTCGATACTGCCTGTCACCGACTGCCAGTAGCCGGGATGATCGGCGCGTTCCAGCAATAATACCTCCAGTTTGGATGTGTAAATCACCACCAAAACCGAGACTGGCTGTTTAACCATTTAAGCGTAAAAAATCCAAAAAGGTTTGTTGCGCTGCTGCCAATACAAAACCGTATCGGCAAAAATATCCTGCGCGATTTCCCTGTCGTGCGCAGACAAACCCAGACTGTCAGTTGCATTGCGCAACAGCAACACATAGCCGTTTGAGCCGGCCCACGATAAGTCACACAAGGCATCCGCCAGCGCATCCCAATTTGTGCCAAATTCAGCCGGAAAATGCGCTGCGGCGGCGAGCGCGGACAGAAAATATTGCTTGCCTTTTATCCCTTTCATTTCCACATTGAATACAGCCAAACCCGCCTCATGCGCGCTGGCTTGTAACTGTTCAGTCGTGCAGTCCAAACGGTAACTGCCGCATTGCGCACTACCGCGTAATTGCTGTGCCCAAGTTTCCATGCTCACTCCCGAATACGCTTGAAAGTTTGGTAATGGTCGTCCGTGTAGTAATACTCGTCTTTGTCGCCGCTGATGATGCGCCGCGCACCGCGATTATGCGCCCCCGGAGTTTTGACCGTATATTCGTGATAATAGCCGCGCGGCTGTTTAGGCAACGCATGTTCATAATTGCCAAACATCACACCGTCGCGATCAAAGGCGAATGGCCCGCCTTGCTTGATGGCACGCAACACGTCGCGCGCTTGGTCGGGCAACTCCGCAACGCTAATCGTGCCATCGGTGTTTTGATTTTGCGTGTTTTCGTGATGATGTGACGGCCATTGGAATGCTTGCGCGTTCGTCACAGCCAACATCAGCAACACCAACATCAATCGCAAAACATACAACATGATTACTCCTTGGCGGGTTCGACCACAGCCGGTTGACGCAAACGAATATGCAGTTCGCGCAGTTGTTTTTCATCCACAGCACTTGGTGCTTGCGTGAGCAAACATTGCGCGCGTTGTGTTTTGGGGAAGGCAATCACATCGCGTATGGATTCCGCGCCCGTCATCATGGTCACAATACGATCCAGCCCGAACGCCAGACCGCCGTGCGGTGGCGCGCCGTATTGCAGCGCGTCCAACAAGAAACCAAATTTTAATTGCGCTTCTTCCGCGCCTATATTCAGCGCGCGGAACACCTGCGATTGCACATCGGCTTTATGGATACGCACCGAACCGCCGCCCAATTCCCAACCGTTCAATGCCAAGTCGTATGCCTTCGCCAAACATTTGCCGGGGTCGCTTTCCAACAGCGCGAGATGCTCGTCTTTGGGCGCGGTGAAGGGATGGTGACACGCGTTCCAACGCTTGCCTTCTTCGTCGTATTCGAACATGGGGAAATCCACCACCCACAGCGGTTTCCATTTATCGCCTGTGACGTGATTTTTTTCGTGACCAATTTTCACGCGCAACGCACCCAAGGCATCGTTGACGATTTTTTCTTTGTCCGCACCGAAGAAAATAATGTCGCCATTTTGCGCGCCAGTGCGTTCGATAATCGCCTTCAATGCCGCTTCGTGGATGTTCTTCACGATAGGCGATTGCAAGCCGGTTTCATTGAGTTGCGTGATGTCGTTGACCTTGATGTAAGCCAAGCCTTTCGCGCCATAAATGCCGACAAATTTTGTGTAGTCGTCAATTTCACCGCGCGTCAACGCCGCACCATTTGGCACACGCAATGCCGCGACACGACCATCCGCAGAATTTGCCACACCCGCAAAAACCTTGAACGCCACATCTTTCAAAACGTCGCTCACCGTGACCAATTCCAAAGTTACGCGCATATCCGGTTTGTCCGAACCAAAACGTGTCATCGCTTCCGCATAAGTCATGCGCGGGAAGGGATTGGGCAAATCGGTGTTCAACGCTTCTTTGAACACGGTGCGTATCAATTCCTCAGTCAGCGCGGTGATTTGGTCTTCATTCAAAAATGAAGTTTCAATATCGACTTGAGTAAATTCCGGCTGACGGTCGGCGCGCAAATCTTCGTCGCGGAAACATTTGGTGATTTGGTAGTAGCGATCAAAACCCGCCACCATCAACATTTGTTTGAATAACTGCGGCGATTGCGGCAGCGCGAAAAATTCGCCCGCGTGAACACGTGAAGGCACGAGGTAATCACGTGCGCCTTCCGGTGTGGACTTGGTCAGCATCGGCGTTTCGATGTCGATAAAACCACGGCTATCCAAGAAGCGACGGAATGCCATCGCAACTTTATAGCGCAGCATCATATTTTTTTGCATTTGCGGACGGCGCAAATCCACCACGCGATGCGTCAGGCGCACGTTCTCGGAAAGATTTTCATCATCCAATTGGAACGGTGGAGTCACCGCCGTGTTCAGCACTTCGATTTCGTGGCAAAGAATTTCAATCTCGCCGCTGGTGATGTTCGCATTGGTCGTGCCGGCAGGGCGGCGGCGTACCTTGCCGGTGATGCGCAACACAAATTCACTGCGCACCGATTCGGCGATTTTGAACATATCGGCGCGGTCGGGATCGCACACCACTTGTGCCAGACCTTCGCGGTCGCGCAAGTCAATGAAAATCACGCCGCCATGGTCGCGGCGGCGATGCGCCCAGCCGCAAATGCTGACGGTTTGGTCGAGTTGGTCGGTGTTAAGTAAGCCGCAATAATGTGTACGCATGAGTCTGATGGTTCTTTAAGTTGAGTTGATTATTTTGCCAAATAGGCGCGGTATTTCGCGGTCTCGGGATCCGCCACCACGCCCATCGAAACGATGGAGCGCAAGGCCACGTCCACTGTCATGTTGAGTTCAATCGTGTCCGCCTTACGCACGAAAAAATAAAAGCCGTTGACCGGGCTGGGCGTGGTCGGAATGAACACCGCGACATACGGCTCATCGAACTGATCCAACGCTTCACCCGGCACATTGGTTTGAAATGCCAGCGACCATGCTTCGGGATGCGGATAACGCACCAATAACACTTTGCGAAACGAGTTGCCGTTGCCCGACAGCAGGGTGTCGCTGACTTGCTTCACGCCTTTGTAAATCGTGTTCACAAAGGGAATGTGCTGCAACACGCTTTCCCAATAACGCAAAAAAATTTGCCCGAACACATTGCGCGTCAACAGACCGGTCATGCCCACCACCAGCAAAGTCAAGATCACACCCAAACCGGGAATATGAAAGGGCAGCAGATTGTCCGGCTGCCAACTGCGCGGCAACAACAACAGCGTCTGATCCATGGTGTTGATGATTAAACTTAGCACCCATACCGTGATGGCGAGTGGTACCCAGATCAGCAATCCGGTAATGAAATATTTTTTCATGCGCGCCTGAAAATCAACTGGCGACCGGGCATGAGCCCGATGCGGCGCAAGGCGGACAGGCAGGTTTAGCTTGATTGCCGTTCTTAAAATCAGTCACATAATAACCGTCGCCCTTGAGTTGAAAACCGGCGGCAGTCACTTGTTTGGCAAAACTTTCTGTCCCACATTCCGGGCAAGTGGTGAGCGGCGCATCACTCATTTTTTGCATCACATCTTTTTGCGCGCCACAACTCGCGCAAGCATAAGCATAAATAGGCATGACATCTCCCTATCAGGTTAATTTCAAAGGCGCGCATTATACCTGAGCAAACCGTCATAGCGCAGCCGCTTGATACGTCTTGCACTCACTTTCTGTAACACAGGTATAATGCGCCACCCCGCGCCCTCCAATCAGCGTGGCGGCTAGTTTCACATCCTTTAGTTTTCAACTTTATTCGTCTGTCTCGATTGGTGTCGCACTAGGCGGCAGGCCGTCGCAGGAGTATCCCTTTGTCTCAAGAAATTACTTTCGCCAGTTTGAATCTGGCAGAACCTTTGTTACGCGCCATCGCGGATGCCGGTTACACCACGCCCACGCCCGTTCAGGCACAAGCCATTCCGCAAGTCATGGCGGGTGGCGATTTGCTGGCCGGCGCGCAAACTGGCACGGGTAAAACCGCTGGCTTTACCCTGACAATTTTGCATCGCTTAAACGA
>JBAVPP010000170.1:0-2170 GCA_049693175.1 Gallionella sp.
TGGCGATTCACCCCCGCACTCAAAGACGGCAAACCTGTTGCCACCAGTGAAGACAAGGTAATACGGGTTAATGTCCGGTAATATAAATTTTCAGACTTCCCTGAAAACCTTATCCAAAAATTGACATGGGCAAGAAAAACCAGAGAGATGCCTTGGCGGCCTGACGAGCGATTAAACTGCTATCAAACGTCTACGAATTTTTACATTTTGGGCGGAATGTTTGGCGGGTGATACTTGCAATAAAGTTCGATTCGGCAACATTTTTATCCGTGCCAAATAGAACTATGACTAATTTTGAAACCGATACTCCCCTATTCTTCGTCGGGGTCTTTGTATTCCTTGGGCAGCTTGTGCGCGATTCCCTTGTGACAATCGATGCAAGTCTGCCCGTCGTCTTTCGCCTTCATGTGTTTTTTATACACAGTCTGTTTTTGCACATCGCCACTCATCGCATCAAAGTTATGGCAGTTGCGACATTCGCGTGAACCAGAAGCTTTCATGCGCGCCCACTCATGCGTTGCCAACTCCATGCGGTGCGCTTCAAATTTTTCCGGCGTATCCACATACCCGGTAAGTTTTCCCCACACCTCGTTGCTTGCCTGTATCTTGCGCAACATTTTGTGACCCCAATCTTTGGGAACATGGCAGTCGGAACAAATGGCACGCACGCCGGTACGATTCGAGAAGTGTATGGTTTTTTTGTACTCCTGATACACGTTGTCGCGCATCTCATGGCAACTAATACAAAACTCCAATTTATTGGTCGCCTCCATACCTGTATTGAAACCACCCCAGAAAATAATGCCTGACGCAAAGCCAATCAGCAGCAAGGTCAGCAAAGAAAATTTCGCGCTGGGACTACGCAAAAATCCCCAAGCACGTTTCATCACTCCACTTTCGCTATCCATCAATTTCTCCATTCGAGAACCGTCTAATTTATTTCTTCAGCCTGTTCGCCAGTCGTATCAATTTGGCCTACTCCACACGCATCGTTACATTCGCCGTTGTTCAACCACAAATCAAAACTCAAGCAAATAAGCCATCGCAATCATATTGACAGTGTAGTTCGGAGACTGCTGATAAGTCGGCATCAATGCAGTTGGTGTATAACCCATTTGCAAACCGTTGTAGTAATAATCATTGCTCTTCATCTGTTGGTAAGTGTATCCGAACACTACTTTTGAACTCTTATCGAGCTTGTATTTACCGGACAGTTTTACCTGAACCACTTGGTTGTTGATTTCCGGCAATGATCCGCAAGTCATAAATTGTGGCGATGCGCAAGTCAATCCGGTTGTTGTCGCAGCGGCATAATTAAACTGCGTGTTGTAGCCTGTCTTGCCCAAAGTGAAAGTCAAATCGGCATTCAACTCAAGTTTGGCATCCATCAATCCAGTTTGTTTCGCACTTAGGCCGACGGTCGTATCAATATCTTTCTGTGTATCCGACCAAGTCGCACCCGATGGGATATTCAGTGCGGTGGCAGAGGCAAGTCCGGCAGCGGTCGTCAGCGAACGATACAAGTCAGTCATGTCGCGTTGTTTATGCTGTTGAGTCGCATATGCCGAAACCGAACCATGCTCGCTGTAGCTATATGTTGCATCCAGATTGACGCTCCAAGAATTGCCATTTTTTACGCCATAAAGTGAATCGTATTTGTCATCGGTGTATTTCAATCCCGCTCCCAAAGACAATTTCTCTCTAGCCTGCCAGTTTGCACCCGCTTTCAACATTTGTTCTCTGCGGGACGCATCAAAGTAGGGATAGAACCCCAAAAAGTCACCGGCATTCAAACCCTGAATCAAGGTGTTGCCGACCACCGCAGCGTTGGCAAGGTTGGGGTTGCCGTTCAGTCCGATGCGCGCCGTAATCGCATTAGGGTCGGATGCGGTCACGCGTTTGCTGTAGGAATAACCCACATTCATATTCAAATCTTCATTGGCATTTATTTTGTATGTGCCGCTTAACTTGTCGTCATGGCTATCGGTTGCGACCACGCAATTCGTCCCGGCGGGATAAGTGTTATTACCCGCAGCGGTTGTTAGCGCAACTCCTGTTCCACCGATTGCGTATTGATCACACCAGCGTTTGATGTTTTCACGGTTGTAAGCAAAGCGCAGATGCTGACTTTCGTCCAGACGATAATCGCCCGCCAACTCCAGTTGGGTTT
>JBAVPP010000171.1:0-1527 GCA_049693175.1 Gallionella sp.
GAATGGCGTGGTGACATCCGTTGCAATCATCTGCCCGCCCTTGGGCAGTTTGGCCAGCAGCGGGCGCGCCAGCAAGCTGTAAAGTTTCGATGCCCACGGAAACAGGCAAATGAATACCACCAGCAGGGCAATGGCGGAATTGAGCAGACGTTTGCGCAACTCAAGCAGGTGCGAGATTAGGTTTTCGCTGGTGCTCACGATAGGAATACGGAATTAGTCAATCGGAAATTGCTTCTGTTCGGGCACTGCAGTTGGCTCTTTGGGCGCGGTGTCGGCTGCCGGAATGCTGCGCGGCTTGGGTTGTTCTGCCGGCGCCGGTTCCGGATCATGCAAGGATTTCATATGCTTTTCCAACTCCAGACCAGTCTGGCTTGCAGCTTGCATGGCCGAGGCCGCTTCCTGCTCGACCTTCTGCTTGAGTTGTTTCAGCTCGTCCATGTGCATGTCGCGCTCGATGTCGGCGCGGACGCCATTGATGTAACGCTGTGCCCTGCCCCACAAATGCCCCATGGTGCGGGCCACCTTGGGCAAGCGCTCGGGACCGATGACAATCAGCGCCACCACCATGATGACGACCAGTTCGGAGAAGCTGAAATCAAACATAGGAAACCTTCAGCCTCAAACCTTGGTTTGCGTCTTCTCTTTTGCCTCACCTTCGATCGTCTTGGCATCTTGCAAGGCCTGGGCTTGTTTGTGTGCGTCTTCCTCGCCCCTCATGCCGTCCTTGAAGCCTTTCACCGCGCCGCCCAGATCCTCGCCGATGTTGCGCAATTTCTTGGTGCCGAAGATCAGCACCACGACCAGCAACACGATCAACCAATGCCATATGCTCATTGAACCCATTTCACTCTCCTTGTTTAATCTCGTTTAACCATGGGCGGGATATTGCCGCCGCCGATGACGTGGATGTGCAGGTGAAATACTTCCTGCCCACCGCCCTTGCCGCTATTGATGACGGTGCGGAAACCGTTTTCCAAACCATGTTCCAGCGCCAGCTTTGGCGCCAGCAGCAACATCCGGCCCAGCAAGGCTGCATGGGCTTCTTCAGCATCCAGCAGCGATGCGAGATGCAGCTTCGGAACCAGCATGAAGTGTACGGGAGCAACCGGATTGATGTCGTGGAAGGCGTATACCTCCTTGTCCTCATACACCTTGCGGCTCGGTATCTCGCCGCGCACGATCTTGCAGAAAATACAGTTATCGCTCATTTCCGGTTCGCCTTCTCCGCTATGCCCGAGACGCCTTCACGCCGCGCAAGTTCTTCCAGCACATCGTCCGCACTCAGCCCTTTTTGCGCCAGCAACACCATGCAGTGAAACCACAAATCGGCAACTTCGTATACCAAATGTTCATTATTTGCATCTTTGGCTGCCAGCAACACTTCGCCCGCTTCCTCGATCACTTTTTTCAATATGGCGTCGTCGCCCTTGCTGAAAAGTTTGGCGACGTAGGAAGACTCAGGCGCAGCGTGCTTGCGCGCCTCCAGTGTCTCGGTCAACCGTTGCAGAATATCGTTGTTCATTTCTT
>JBAVPP010000172.1:0-2188 GCA_049693175.1 Gallionella sp.
GCATAGTCGGCATCAGCAATCTCGCACCGAATTTATTGGTGTGCGCCAGTGCGACAGGAATCAGCGGCAACAGTTGCGGCGCGGGAAATTCACTCACGCCGAACGGTGCGGCGGCGATTATTTATTCCACCGGAAGAAATGGCGGATATGGCGGCAGCGGCGCAGACGAAACCGAAAATCCCAATCCAAACAGCGCGAACAACAACCTTATTTTTATCAGTCATGCGCCTAGCACTAGCGCGTCCAGCAACGGCGAATTCGACGACATCGTGATTTGGTTATCCGGCTACACGCTGGTCAATCGCATGGTCGCGGCGGGACAACTTCCCTAAACGAGGTGAGCGATGACATCCGAAAATAATACGTTGATTTCGACCGAACCTATCACGCAATCCATCGTGATACTACGCGGACAAAAAGTGCTGCTAGATGCCGATTTAGCGGCACTTTACGGTGTAGAGACTCGCCGCCTGAATGAGCAGGTGCGGCGCAATCGTAAACGATTCCCTAGCGATTTTATTTTTGAAGTGACCGATGCGGAGTTTGCCAACTTGATGTCGCAAAACGCGACATCAAGTTGGGGCGGACGGCGCAAACGTCCAATGGCTTTTACCGAACACGGAGCAATCATGGTTGCATCCATACTCAAAACTCCCCGCGCAGTAGAAATGTCTGTCTACGTGGTGCGCGCATTTGTCCGCCTGCGCGAAGTGCTTGCATCCAATAAAGAACTCGCAAAACGGCTGGATGATTTAGAACAGACCACCGAATCACTCGCCGTGCAACACGATGCCTTTGCCCGTCATACACGCGCTCAATTCAAACAAGTTTTCGATGCCATCCGCGAACTGATGACCCCAGCCACCAAAGAAAAGACCTATCGGCTTTATCACAGGCGAAGAAAAAACCGAAATGAAATGGCAATCTCCGTGATTTTTTGTAGGGTGCATAGAATACCCCTACCTAGTTTTCCCTAGGCTCTGCGCCAAGTCATCCCTTGCGCGCTGTCTTCCAGCACGATACCCGCTGCTAATAATTCTTTGCGGATGCGATCTGCCTCGGCGAAATTCTTGCTTTGTTTGGCGGCGATGCGCGCTTGAATTTGCGCGCTGATGGCGGCATCGTCTATGCCATTTTCACTTATAGCTCCTTGAAGGAATTCTTGCGGGTCGCGTTGTAAAAGCCCTAGCGTCGCGGCTAAGGTTTTGAGTTGCGCGGCGAGTTCACTGGACTGGGTACGGTTCACCTCATTGGCTAGCTCGAACAATACGGCGACGGCTTCCGGTGTGTTGAAATCATCGTCCATCGCGGCTTTGAAGCGCGCGGCATGGGGTAAATTCCAGTCCACGGCAACCCCTCCCGTCCTCCCCTTATCATGGGAGGTGACGACATGCACCGAGCTGCTTTGCACCTCCCCTGACAAGGGGAGGTTGGGTGGGGTTAAGCTTTTCAACGCCGTGTAAAGCCTCGTCAGCGCGACTTTGGCATCGTCCAGATGCGCGTCGGAATAATTTAGCGGGCTGCGATAATGCGCGCGCAGAATAAAAAATCTTACCACTTCGGCATCGTATTTTTTCAGTACGTCGCGGATGGTAAAAAAGTTGCCCAAGCTCTTGGACATTTTTTCTTTATCGACATTGACGAAGCCGTTATGCATCCAATAATTCACATACTGGCATTGATGCGCGCCCTCGGATTGCGCGATTTCGTTTTCGTGATGCGGGAACTGCAAGTCCGCGCCGCCTCCGTGAATATCGAATTGCTCGCCCAAAATATCGGTCGCCATCGCCGAGCATTCTATATGCCAACCGGGACGACCTTTGCCCCACTTGGAATCCCATTGCACTTCGGCAGCTTCGTGTTCTTTGGCGTGCTTCCACAACACAAAGTCCAGCGGATCATTTTTATTTTCCGCAACATCCACGCGCTCGCCGGCGCGTAAATCTTCCAGCGATTTGCCGGATAATTTTCCGTAACCGTCGAATTTGCGCACCGCGTAATTTACATCGCCATCGGCGGCTTGATATGCCAGCCCGTTGCTTTCCAATTGCGCAATCATCTCTAACATCTGCGGCACATATTGCGTGGCGCGCGGCTCATGGTCGGGACGTTGCACGCCCAGCGCGTCGGCATCCTCATGCATCGCGGCTATGAAGCGTTGCGTCAACGTGTGGATGGATTCTTTATT
>JBAVPP010000173.1:0-8280 GCA_049693175.1 Gallionella sp.
CGGCTGATTTATTGCGTACTATCGTTGATGCCGTGCCGGGCATTATCAACGTTTCAGACCGCGCGGGCCGCCTGCTGTTGTGGAATCAAAAATTGGAAATTGTGTCGGGATATTGCGCCGCTGAAATTACCCAATTACATTGCCAAGATTTTTTTACCGCAGATGATCAAGTAGCCAGTAACATCAGTATTCATCAGGCTTTCGAGACTGGAAAAGCAACACTGAAAAGTTATTTTCGCGTCAAGTCTGGCATTAGTATTCTGTATCGTTTTGAGCTGTCTGTCGTCGACTTCGAGGGACAAGCCGCGCTGCTTTGCATAGGTACAGATATTTCGGAACAGCAGCGCATCGAGACCGCATTGCAGGACAATTTACGTTTCGCGCAGCAAGTTATAGAAGACATCCCCAACCCGATTTTTTACAAAGATTGCGCGGGGCATTATCTGGGCTGCAACGCGGCGTTTGAAAACTATTTGGGGATGCGCCGCGACGAGATCGTGGGGCGCACGGTCTATGATATTTCACCCAAAGATTTAGCGGAACGCTATTTCGCGGCCGATCAAAAAATGTTCGATCATCCCGGCACACAGGTGTATGAAGCCAGTGTGCGCTGGGCGGACGGCTCGCTGCGTGATGTGATTTTTCACAAAGCCACTTTCACCCGTGCCGACGGCAGTTTGGGCGGCTTGGTCGGCATCATTCTCGACATCACCGAACGCAAGCGTGTCGAAGTTTCTTTACAGCAAACGCTCAAGGAATTGAGCAATCTTATTTCGCGCATTCCGGCGGGTGTTTTCAAAGTACGCAGATGTGTGAATGGCGAACGCAAATTCGATTATGTCAGCCCGCGTTGGTGCGAATTATTGGAAATGACCAGCCAAGAAATTTATCAAAATTCCGAAAGTGTATTCACGCGCATCCATGCCGATGACGCGGCTGAGTTTGCGCGACTGAACGAAATCTCCCGAAAAAATCTAACGGCATTTTGTTGGGAAGGGCGTTTGCGCGATGACTTGCAGGTGGGCTGGCTGCACGTCGAAGCAAGCTCTACTTTGCTACGCAACGGCGACATCTTGTGGGAAGGCATTGCCTACGACATTAGCGCGAGTAAAGCGCACGAAAAACAGCTCGATGCGATGGCGCGTTACGACACTCTCACGGGCATACCCAATCGTGTTTCGCTAGATGATTTGATGCGCCAGGCCATCGCGCAAACGCAACGCACCAACACCCTGATGAGCGTGTGTTATTTGGATTTGGATGGCTTTAAGAATATCAATGACACACACGGTCATGAGGCGGGCGACAAAGTGTTAATCGCAACCGCGCAACGGCTCAATTCTTGCCTGCGCGCAGGGGACACCGTGGCACGTTTGGGCGGCGATGAATTCGTGTTATTGTTGCTGGGTTTTCAACGGCAAGATGAATCACAAACCATCATGCACCGCATTCTCGAAACCGTGCAAATGCCAATACAACTAGGCGCGCAAAGCGTCACCGTCTCCGCCAGCATAGGCATCACTTTCTACCCAGACGACAACGCCACCCCGGACATGCTCCTGCACCACGCTGACCTGGCTATGTACCAAGCCAAACACAACGGAAAAAATAATTTTTGCTTTTTTGGTGGGTGAGTTTGATGGTCGCGATGGGTAATTTGTTAGTAAATACTGGGTAATTTTTTATGGCTAGTCGCAACAGAAATAATAAGAATTTTTTGAATGTGCACAACGCACCTTGCATTTTATGTGATACCTCCATTTCGGGTTTCTCAAAAGTTAGTGGCCATTTTGGCAACTTACCTCATTGGCTGATTAGTCTGCAAAAAAATGTTTATTAACCAAATCGTTTAGCATGGACACCAGCTTGGCATCATCGGCATGAACAGTTTCTTGATAAAGTGAGTGAGCAATATTGCTAAATGTGGCAAGCAATTCAGGATCGAAGTGACTGTTGCTGTCGCGTTGCAATAGAGACATGGATTCTTCAAAGCTGAAAGAGCTTTTGTAGGGGCGCGTTGATGTGAGCGCATCGAACACGTCAACAATCATAAAGATGCGTGCATTCAATGGGATTTTCTTGCCAGCCAAGCCTTGCATGTAGCCACTGCCGTCATATTTTTCGTGATGAAACTCGATGACCTCTTTTGCACCGGAAAGCCATTGTGATTTATTGATGATGTCCACGCCCAATTGCACGTGGCTGCGCATCACCAAAAATTCCTCATCGGATAGTTTGGTCGGCTTGAGAAGAATATTGTCGCGTATGCCGATTTTTCCAACATCGTGCAAAAATGCACCGGCGGTCAAATTACGAATTTGCGCGCTAGGTAAGCGCAAAACTTCGGCCAAGCGTATCGCATAAATCGTGACCCGATAATTATGGCTGTTGGTATCCGAGTCTCGTTTCGCAATCGCACTACCCAACACATCCATCAGCTCGATATTACCTTTAAGTAATTCGGTCGAAAGTTTGATCAATCCCCGGTTAAGGGAAAGAATGATGGGGTAGAGCATGATGGCTGTGATAAAAATGACCAGCACCACTAGGAGTAGTGTGCGGATGATGTCAATTTTGATATTGTGCAAGGTTGCGGAGTCGACTTTATAGATGCCCTCAAAATATCCGATTAGCTCCCCGTCTCTACTTTGAAGCGGCAACAGCACTTGCACAAATAGCTGCCGACCCAACCAAAAATTTTTGTGGTACGTGGCATTTTCAGCCGGGAACGGCGGAGCACCCCGAATCAGTTGTTGCTCAATCTTTTCGGCTTCAGGATTGAACTCGCGGAGTATTTTTTTCCGGTGTTCATCGTAAAGTTCAAGTAGCATGAAATGACCTTTTAGAAAGGTCTCTGCTTTTAGTTTAAGTTGCGCTAATTGACTTGCACTGGAGCGGTCAATTTCGACGGTGAAATGCCGCGATTCTTCCATGGCCAAGACCAACATCTGTTGATCTACTTGGCTCATCTTTAGATAGAACACTACACTGCCGATTACCAGAGAAAGCAACAGCCATCCCAGCAGCAGGTGTTTGATTATTTTTTTGTGAATATTGGGCATAACGGCGTAGCAGGTGAATACCAAGACCAATCAGGTCGCCGGAATCATTGTTGCACAGTCGGCTCGTGTAATTCAACGAACTCAATTTTTATACTCAAGCCTATTCCGTTTTTCCCATCACTAAGCTGAATCGTTGCCTGATGGCTATCTACTATACTTTTTACGATGGCAAGACCCAGTCCGCTGCCTATCACACTGTGTTCCAAGCCGCGATAAAATCGATCAAAAACACGATCACGATCCGCGAGTGGGATACCTGTTCCCGAGTCGCTAATTTCCAGAATACTTTTGTGGGTTCGCGTCAAAACAGTAATGTCTACTGTGCCACCATTAGGTGTGTAGCGAATACTGTTGTCAATCAGATTAACCAGCATGGTTCTGATGGATTGTTTGTTTCCCCTGATGTAAGCCTTATTCGTGCTCGCCAATCCCAAGTCAATATTTTTAGAGTTGGCGATTGGAATAAGTTCTTCAATGACGCTTTTAGCCAGCGATTCAAGTTCAATTATTTCGAAGGGGGCTTGCTTTAATACGTGTTGCTGCCGTGCCAAAGACAAAAGCTGTTCAACCAAATGCGTTGAGCGGGCAATTCCCTGTTTGAGGTTGACAATAGCTTCGGATATTTCATGTTGATCGCTTGACCTCGACATAATTTCCGCTTGAAGATTCAAGGCGGTCAACGGCGTGCGCAATTCATGGGCTGCATCTTCAATAAACTGTCTTTGATGTTCCATAGAGTCTGAAAGTCTTTGAAGCAGGGCATTCAGTGATAACACCATAGACTGGATTTCAGTCGGCAAATTTTGGAATACCAGCGGCTTCATCGAGTCGGCATGACGATTTTCAAGGTCGGCAGCAACGCGCTTCAGTGGGCGCAATCCGAACGCCACACCGCCAAATATCAGCAGTCCCAGTGCCGGAATAAGAACGATGATGGGAATGACCGCGCTCTCGGCAATATCTGCGGAGGCCTCTTCCCTGAAGTCGGAAGACTGCACAATTTGTATGGTGTTGTCTTTGGTTGGCAGACTAAAAGTTCGCCAGCTTTGGTTTTGCCATGTAACCGTTGCAATGCCGCTGGCACTCAGCAAGGGTATGTTTTTTTCGGGATGTGTAGACAGTACAAGCTTGCCATTTTTATCCCAAATCTGACCTATCAATTCGAAGTCATCGTTGTCTGAAGCACTCTCATGGGTAGCATTATCAGAAAGATTTTTTTTGTCGGCTGGTGGCGGTGATAAACGAGTTGAATACTGCATAGAATAGGCAGTTTGCCTAAGCGTGTAATCCTGCATTTCGTCGACTTCTATTAAGGTTTTCAGGTAGACGCCTACTCCCGCGATTGCAGTCGATAAAACCAAAGCGGGGATGAGCCAAATTAGTAGGCGTTTGTATATCGACATTAAACCAACCCTATTCTGTATCCCACACCACGGACATTCTGGATGATGTCCACGCCAAATTTTTTGCGTAAATTATGGATATGAACCTGTATGGTGTTGCTCGCGATTTCATCATTCCAGCCATATAGTTTTTCTTCCAATTTGTCGCGTGACAATACCGCGCCCGGTTTCTCCATGAGTGCGGAAAGAATGGCAAATTCTTTTGCAGACAAGTTAATGGGTACACCGCCCAGTTTGGCCTCATGCTTGAGGGTATCAATGACGATTTCACCATATACCAGCTCTGTCGATTCTTGTCCCAAATTGCGCCGCAAGAGCGCGCGCATTCTTGCAATCAACTCATCAAGATCGAAAGGCTTGACTAAATAGTCGTCGGCTCCGCAATTTAAGCCGTGAATCCGGTCTTCAACTGCATCGCGAGCCGTCAGTATTAAAACTGGAATTTTATTGCCGCGTTGCCGTAATGACTTTAGAATTTCCAAGCCATGCTTTCTCGGCAAGCCTAGATCAAGTAACAAAAGCGAATAGTTTTCACAGTCGAGCGCGTGCTCTGCCGCGATGCCATCACTAACCCAGTTCACGGTGAAATGAGCCATTTTTAGCACGGTGCAAATGCCTTTGCCTATCATCAGATCATCTTCAACTAAAAGTATGCGCATCGCGTTTTTCTCGTCTTAATGCGTCCGTCTTGCCGCAGTCTGTTTGAAAATAAAAATACACGCCACGATAAAAATCAGCAGGGCTGCCGATGCGGTATAGCGGCTCAACGCCAGCCCGCCTGAAGCAAGCGGTTTGTCGAGATAGTCGCCGACAACCGCACCCAGGGGACGAGTCAGAATAAATGCCGCCCAAAATAAAATCGTGTGCGATATTTTTGTCCAAAAATATCCCGCCACAACCAATAACAGCAGCCCGGAAAATACCATCGCGCCGCCACCATATCCCAACCCGGCGGTATCTGCGGTCCAATCGCCCAATGCCGTGCCTAATGTTTGAGAAAACATGATCGTCAACCAATAGAACATCTCAGCCTTGGGCGAATTCACCGAGTCCACCGAGACCGACCCCAAGGTTCGATACCAGATAGCTAAAGAAGTCATCAACAGAATGAGCAATAAGGATGAGCCGCCCGCGTAGCCGATACCCAACGAGCGGTCGGCGTAATCTGCCAACGTCGTACCTACTGTGGTGGTGGCGATAATGGTCGTCCAATAAAGTAAGGGATGAAAACTTTTTGCCTTGACCTGGGCAAACACCGCTATAAAAAAGATGGCGGCAAAAATTCCCGTGCCTAGTAAATATCCCAGATTCATCGACATGGAAACCGCATCGCCACCTGTCTCACCGAGCGTGGTGGCGAAGATTTTGATAATCCAAAAAATAAAAGTTACTTCGGGGACTTTACTTAAAGTCTGTTGCGCAATGTTGTTCATCTCAATTCGTCTTTCTACTGGCTATGGTGTCCATAGTTTTAAGTAAATCAAGCAGGGATTGCTTGCTTTCAGTCACACTGGGTGTATCCGCCCGCAAAGCATTCAAGGCATGGTCTATGGCTTTGAAGTCTACGTGGGTATTAACCATAACGGGTGAAAATTACGGGTGAATTAAGATTGCTTTTAATGCCCATCCCAGCAGGGGATTTGACCTGTAAATTAATCATAAGAATACTTAAGTAAAACTTAAAAAACTATATATTTTTGCGCGGCCAATTTGTAACAAATCCATCACATTCAAACCGTAAATTGCCTTTCAAACGTGCTGCATTAGAGCGAATTTTTTAGTTGCCGCAGCCAAAAATTTTCCTAAATTTTACACATGAAAGGTTTTTTCAATGAATAAATTCAACCTTAACCCTATCGCTAAAATGTTGCTTGGCGGATTGGTCATCACGAATAGTTTTTCCCATGCTTTGGCCTATGATTTAGGAACGGTGTCCAGCAGCAGCGGCAACGCGGCCGCCGTTCCAGCAGAAACGCCGTCATCAGCTTCATACCAAGCACCAACACAGGGTTCTTTGATTGCCACCCAACCTCAATCAGTTATCGGCGAGCAGTATATCCAGAATAACGTCACAGGCGCATCCGATTACACGGACATTGTTAGCATTGCACCCAGCGTAATGAACGTGAGCCCGAACGGGGCTGGCGGAAGTGACGGTGGCGGAATGTCTTTGAGAGGATTTCAAGACGGTCAATTTAACGTTACCTTTGATGGTATCCCATTTGCCGATGGTGCTGACTTTACCCACCATGCAACCTCATATTTTATGGGACAAGATACCGGGAAAGTTATTGTTGACCGAGGTCCTGGCAACGCCAGTACGATAGGCGATGCAACTTTTGGCGGCACAATCGCAGTGCGTTCCAAAAATCCGGGTTCTAATCCTGCCGTGACACCTTATTTGTCGGTAGGCAGCTTTAATACACGCCTTGCGGGTGTCCAAATGGATACGGGGGTGATGCAGAATTTCAATGACTTCAGCGGATTCATTGACTACAAGAATTTTTCGACTGACGGATATTTACAGAATAACTCCATGAGACGCGGCAACCTGTTTGCCAAGTTCATCAAACCCATTTCGGATAACACTGCAATCACATTTGTTTCGATGCAAAACAGCACGACACAACACGCGTCGCTTGGTGCGACGGCTAGTCAAATTGCGCAATTCGGTCCGAATTTCGGCTTGAGCCTAGACACGACCAGTCAAGCCTACGCCGGCTACAATCAGGATACGTTCACTTCGGATTTGGAATATGTGGGTGTGCAGTCCCAGCAAGGTGATTGGAAAATAGACAATAAGGTATACACATTCGCATATAGACACGATGGGATACAGGGGGTTGACACCAGTGGAACAAGCCCCAACGGCACAACTGTGAACGGAGTCGCCAATACCACCAATGTGCCCGGCATAACGGCACTGACCCAATACAGATCATATGGTGATGTGTTTGGCGCGACCAAAGTTATGGGGCTGAGTGATTTGAAGTTCGGGATGTGGATTGATCGCCAGAAGCACCAGTCTTGGAATAATAATGTTGACCTGACTTTGGGCGGGGCAATAACCGCTCCTGTTCAAGCAGAGCAAAGTTCCGACACCACCTTCCAGCCATATGTTCAATATGCTTGGAGGCCTAACACCGATTTGACGATAACACCGGGCGTGAAATACAACTCATTCAGTAGAAGTTACAACGCGTCCCTTGACCAAGGCGCGGGAGGTCCGGTTAGTTACTCCAAAACATGGAATGTGTTGTTGCCTTCTTTGGATGCGCATTATTACCTAGCTGAGAACTGGTCCGTTTATGGGCAAGTTGCCGAAGGTTTTGTACCGCCCAATCTTAGCAATATGCAGGGCACGACCACTCCGGCCCTCGCGGTTAGCAATCTCAAACCACAGAACACCACGAACTATCAGGCTGGTTCGACTTGGAAAAGTGATGGTCTGACTCTTTCTAGTGATGTTTATTACATCGACAACAATAATTTAATCCAAGCCGGTGCGCTGGTGAATGGTGTGCAAACCTATGTAAATAGCGGTTCAGCCAAAATCAAGGGTTTTGAAACTGAAGCGACCTATTATGTTGGCGCGGGATTTAGCCTCTATGGAAACGCAACCATGAATAAATCTTCCGTACAGGTTCTGAATGCGCCGAGCAATACGGCGGCGGCGGGGCTTATTTACAACGATGGACCTGCCAATAGCGCGGGCACTATCTATGCGTCGCTGATGGCAAAAGAAATAGGACCGCGTTGGAGCGGCACCACGGATATAAACGGAAATTCGGTCAATTTCTCAAGCTACACCGTGG
>JBAVPP010000174.1:0-2442 GCA_049693175.1 Gallionella sp.
CCAGTCTGAATATGCAAGGTGAAGAAAAGCGGGTTTACACGATGAAGGTCGGAGATTGCGCAGGGACTCGCGCTTTTGTTAAAAATTCCCCACGCAGAGCGACGCTACGCGCTGTGGGTGCGGCGACTGTCTATGCCCTCACTCCAGAAAATTTGCAAAAATTACTCGACGCTCACCCGCGCGTGGCTTTCAAAGTAATGTGCGCACTGTTCCGTATAACTCATGCCAACCTTGCACGCATGAGTCAGGAGACCGAGCACCTGACCAACTACATCACCAAAATGGGCGGTCGTTATTGAGGCATTTCCTTTATAACCAAACAGCTCTCAGTGGCGACACTAGGGCTGTTTTTATTTTGGAGACGTGCATGTCCAACAAGAATCTTTCCGCCACCCTTCTGGCTATATTTGTCCTCGCAAGTTTTACGTCCGCACACGCAGACTCGTTTTGCCGCTTGAAAGGCGGGTCTATGGTGCCGCTTGATGCAGAGTCCTGCGCGCGTGAGGGCGGCGCACCTGTCATGGTCACGATTACACCCGTGTCTTCCGCACCAGTTGTACCTACGCCATCCGTATCCACTCCCGTTCCGCCCGCGCCGTCTGCTGCCGAAGTGTTAGCCAAGAGTGCGCCGCTGTCTAGCAATCCCAAACTTGCCGATGCGCAACGCGCGATTATCACGATGTTGGACACGTCGGTGCTGGAGCGTGATGCGCAGACGCGCAACCCGGAAGGCATAGAACGCACGGCGAATTTTGACGAATGTCGTTTGACGGTAAATGAAAATGTGCATATCGATCACAGCAAGATTTTCACCTCGCACATGAATTTCAAAATCAATTCGACGGTGGATTTTCGCACCCTCGCGCCGACTGCTTACGGGCTGTTGGGCAAGACCGATTCTTTGGCGGGCGGATTGAAAGCGTATAGCGTTTATTTGGAAGAGTACAAACACAGCAGCGGCAATAGCCTGAGCGTGGCGATGCAGGATCAATATGAAGGCGTGTATCGCAAATCCAATCTGCCCGGACCGACACCGTATTGGACCACCTCGCGTGATGATTATTTTATGGCGGACGAGTATGGCTATCCGACCCAGAACAACACTGGCTTGAGCAATATCGCCACCAACAAGGTCAGAATTTTATTCGTCGTGGGCAGCGAAAATGAAGCCACCGCATTGAAAAAAGCGATGGATGATGTCCGCACTTTATGTAAGTAATAACGACTGAAAGTGACCGCGCTTGCAATGAGCGCGGTCTGCGAAATTAGTGTTGCAGATTGGCAGAAAATATCGCTTTGGTATTTTCTGGAAAGTGGAATTCGTTGAAGGCGCGTGCTATCTCGGCCTGATTGCGGCCTTGCGTGTGATCCTCAAATCTGATGCCTATCGCCTTACCGTTCGCTGCCAAAGTTTGGAAAGCAACACGCCAGAGTTGCACTTCCGCCAAGCGTTCGCGCAATTCGGCTTCTTTGGAAATCGTGATACCGGCTTTTTTCAGTGAATCCAAAAACTGCTCAAAGGATTCGTTACTCAAGTTGCCCATTTCGTTCTCCGTTGGATGCGGTGTTCACCACCGTGTGCCGAATAACGCCAGAGCGGCAACTCGGTTGACATGGGGACATTTTTACATGACGGTTTTGTGCGTTTACACACAAATTTCCCGTATCTTGACGTATCATTTGCCGACGCAAAATTCAGCTCGCTTGAGTTCTGCTGGCGCAAGACACATCCCTATCTGGCTCACCGTGTCATCCCATTGGCCGCCGGGCCAACACTTCAGCCATACATGCCGTACACCAGCCACCGGGCGCGACAACTATGGTTTTATTCATGTCTGGTGACAGATTGATGCACACCGCCGCACCTTAAAAAATAAGCGAAGGCACTTCTGCACATCTATTTGCAATAATTGTGCTACGCTGAAGCTGTCGAAACATCGCCACCAATCCGCGTCGTCACGCGTATATGTTAATTGCAATGGATCAAACAACGACAGCGACTCTAATCAATCGCGTGGAGCAGGAACGCACACGCATTTTTTTCTCGCACGCGCAAAACAACATGATGAACATGATGTTGGGTGCGTCGCTGATTTGCGCCATCCTGTTTGAAGCGGGCGCAAAACTGCCGCTAATAGGCGTATGGTTCGCGCTGATTTCCATTACCGTAATCAACGTGTTGCGCCACGCGCGCCATGTCGAAAAAATCGGTATCACGACCGACAACTGCCACCGTTTGATGCGACAAAAAATGGTGGTCGATGGCTCGGTTTCGCTGTGTTATGGACTCGCCGCGTTTCTGATGCCGGACACCGCGCAAATGCAACACGAAATGTTTTTTTTCATCATTCTCTCGACGCTGGTTTCGCTTTGCGTGTTGGGCTTTGGCGTGATTCCGCTATTTTGTATGCTCGTGGACATGGTCAGCATGGTTCCACTGAC
>JBAVPP010000175.1:0-3246 GCA_049693175.1 Gallionella sp.
TGCGCGATGCGCTTTTGTTGCGCAATTTCCGCGCCCGACAAATGCCGCAAAGTCTGGGTGCGCAGCGCGAGTTTAATCAGCACCACGCGTATATCTTCGACCATGGACAACAACATTTTCCGCAAACTTTCCAGTTGCGCGCTGCCTGCCACATCGTGAATTTGCGACGGCATTTCGCTGAACTGGCGTATCTGCTCCATACGCCAAATACCCAGCAACAACACGCGCACCGCGCCGCCAAATTCGGCTGTAATTTTTTCTTCCCAATCGTCCACACATCCCGGCACGCCATGCAAAATCGCGGCAGTCAGCGTGTCGGTATCCATATTCATGCCCAGCAAAATGTCCGCCGCGCCCAGCGCGTGCCGCAACAACGGCGCGCCAGTCAACTCAACTTGGTCGGCGTAAAGCGGCTCGACGAACGCGATGGCGCGCGCAATTTTTTCCACTTCGGCGGGCGCAAAAACGCCGCCCAGATTTTTCAACCAGGCGGCGGTGTCGTGCGAATTTTGATGAGCGGGTTGGTGTACGGAAACCATGTGCGCATTATTGCATCACTCGCGGATTTTTTCGCGTTTACGGTTGATATAAATCGGGGAACACGCTACGCAAACGCGCCAATTTTGGCATATCGTTGTACACGATGTAGGGCTGATTCGGATGCAGTGCCAAGTAATTTTGATGATGCGCTTCCGCCACGTAAAACTGTTTGAGTGGCGCGACTTGCGTGACGATGGGCGCGCGGAAAATATGCTTTTCATCCAGCGTTTGAATGGCGCGTTGCGCCTGTTGTTGCTGCTCGTTCGTGGTGTAAAAAATCGCCGAACGATATTGGCTGCCTACATCCGGGCCTTGGCGATTTAACTCGGTGGGGTTGTGCGCCACACTGAAAAAAACTTGCAGCAATTTTTGATACGAAACGCGCGTGTCATCAAAACTCACGCGTACCGATTCCGCATGGCCGGTATTGCCTTCGCTGACCATGTCGTAATGCGCGGTGTTCGCCTCGCCACCCGCGTAACCCGACACCACCTCGGTCACGCCTTTAACGTGTTTATACACCGCGTCCACGCCCCAGAAACAGCCACCGGAAAACACCGCGACCTGCGTGGCGGCATGGCTAAGATTCGCCATCAACACACCCAATAAAACGCTTATGCTCAATACGATTTTTTTCATGGTGATACTCTCCTGTTCACTTAATAATTCCGTCATTCCCGCATAGGTGGGAATGAGGGCTGAAGCGTTACCCGAACGTGAACGCGAACGCCTGTGCACCCGCGCCGAAAATCTGTATGGTGAAAGTGTGTTCGGCGGCATCGCCGTTTTGCCGTATCAGTTGATATAAACGCTGTCCGCTTATTTCGCCATTGCCTTGCGCGTCGCTATCCACGCCATGTGCCGCACCGGGCGCAACACCGTCCAGCGTGACTTTGAAGCGCACCGGCTCGTCGCCTTGCTTGCCCAACACCAGATGCAAATCGCGTCCGCGAAAACGATAGCTAATCGTGCCACCCGCTACGTTCAACGTGGCGGCTTGCTCGCTCACCAACCATGTTCCGCCGAGTGCCCAATGATTCAATTCGAGAGAATCAGGCGTGGTATAGGCTTGCTCGACATTTTTGTGCATAGCTTCCAGTGAGGAAAAATTCTGCTGGCGCGCATAACCCAGATAGGTTTCCGGCGAGCGATTTTTATCCGCTGAGGCCGCCGCCGTCGCGCCCACACCCCGCACCGTCACCTTGCTATCAACCGCCCCCAACCGCCCGCCATGATTGGCTTTGAGCAGCTCGATAATTTTTTGCTCGGTCTCCTGATAATTGCCTTCGCCGAAATGTTGTTCGCGTATCTGGCTTTGCGCGTCAATCAAATAATGTGCCGGCCAATATTCATTTTTGTAGGCGTTCCAAATCGCATAATCGTTGTCCATCGCCACCGGATAGCTGATGCCTAAATCGCGCACCGCTTGCTCGACATTGTGCGCATCTTTTTCAAAGGCAAATTCAGGCGCGTGCACACCGATAATCACCAAGCCTTGCGAACGATATTTTTCATCCCACGCTTTGAGATAGGGCAGCGTGCGCAAACAATTGATGCAGGAGTAAGTCCAAAAATCCACCAGCACCACTTTACCGCGCAAGTCAGATAAATTAAGGGATAGCGAGTTTAGCCACCGCGTTGCACCTTGCAAAGATGGCGCACTGCCGGGCGTATTTTGCGCAACGGGTTGTGCGAGTTGCGCGATTAATTTCTGCTCGGTTTTGGCGGTACTCAAAAAAGTAAATTGCGATAAAAATTTGGTGTCCCAACCCAGCGCGATGATGATTACGCCGACCACCACCAACACACCCAAACCGCGCCGCAACCATTCCTCCGCGCCTAAGCCGCGCTTCATCAGCGCGAACACGCGACCACCCGCCAGCAACGCTAGCCCCAACGAAGTTGCCGCACCCGCCGCGAACACCAAGAGCAACAGCGCGCTATAAAGATTCGCACCTTGCAAGGCCGCGCCCGCCAACACCAATCCCAAAATCGGACCGGCACACGGAGCCCACAAAAATCCCACCGCCACGCCCAACAACAACGAACCTTTGAAACTGGATTGCGCATCGGCACGTTGTTGCAAGCGTCCGCCCAATGCCACAAATGGACGCATCAATCTATCCGACAACGCGGGGAAAATCAGCGCGAGTCCAAGTAGCAACAGCAAGCCCATCGCGGCGTAGCGACCATATTGATTCACCGCCACCAGCCACGCGCCGCCGACCGCCGCAAGACTCGCCAGCACGGTAAAAGTCGCCGCCATGCCCAGCAAAATCGGCAAGCCATTCGTGCGGAACGATTGCCCGGAACGCGCAAAAATAAACGGCAAAACCGGCAACACACACGGACTGAAAATCGTGAGCAAACCACCGAGATACGACAAAATAAAAATCAACATGGGTACTTCCTGTATTTATAAAATCAAAAACAATCTGTCTACGAAAGACACGAAAGGACACGAACAAAAGCAAAAAAATTAGAAAACCTCTGATTACACCCCCTTCGACAAGCTCGGGGCGAACGGAATTATTTGGGGTTTGGTCTTTAATTTCGTGCTTTTCGTGTTTTTCGTGGACAAAGTTTTTTAGCTTTTTCCATAAGCAATAAACCGCATCGCCACCGCATTCATGCAATAGCGCAAACCTGTCGGTTTCGGGCCGTCGTCGAATACGTGGCCGAGATGCGCATCGCACAATGCGCAGC
>JBAVPP010000176.1:0-1834 GCA_049693175.1 Gallionella sp.
GTTTTGGTAGAGGTGTTACTTGGTACAACTTAATGTCCGATCAATGCTCTGGCCTGAATGCGATCACTGTGCCCGGGACACTGCGTGACAGCCTGATCTTGTTGGCAGTCGTCTTGGAGCAACAGACTGAACTGCAACCGACAAAGATTATGACCGACACCGGGGCCTATAGCGATGTTGTCTTCGGATTATTCCGGCTGTTGGGTTATCGGTTTAGCCCGCGCTTGTCCGACATTGGTGGCACGCGCTTCTGGCGCATTGATGCAAACGCGGATTACCCCCGATGGCCACCCAAAATCCCCCACTTGTGGCCACTTGAAAATCCCCCACCTGACCACCCAAAAAGCCTGACGTAATTTTTTAAAATCATTAAAATTTGGGCCAAGGGCGACAGAACGTTAAAATCCCCCATGTACGTTGGATTATAAAATACATGGGAGACAGAAAGGATGAACGTTTTGAAGCCAGACAAGAAAGCCACGCTGGTCACCCTGCTTAAAAACAAGGTCAGTCAGCGTGAGATCAGCCGCAAAGCGGGAATTGATCGGAAAACAATCCGTAAATATGGTCGGCAGTTCGACATAATTCCCTTTGTTGAAACAGACGATTTTTCACCTGTTGCCGGATTGGTAGCCACCGGTCCAGATGAAAACCCGATTGAAAATCCCCCACCCCGGCCACCGGTGTTTTTAGAAGGGAAAATACCGTTTCATGCCAGATCCGCCTGTGAACCCCATCAAAAGTGGATCGAGCAACAAGTTCGATTGGGCCGGAATGCCATGGCCATCTACCAGGATTTGGTGGAACAGTTCAACTTCAATCACAAGTACAACAGCGTCAAACGTTTCGTAAGGGGGCTTAAGCATAAAGCACCCGAACGGTTCGACCGGCTGGAGTTTTTGCCGGGTGAAGAGGCCCAGGTGGATTACGGTCAAGGAGCCATGACGTTGCATACATCCGGCAAATATCGATGTCCCCGATTATTTGTAATGACGCTCAAATATTCCCGCAGGTCATTTCGCAAAGTGGTTTGGAAGTCAAGCCAGGAAACCTGGGCAAGGTTGCATGAAGAGGGCTTTCGGTATTTTGGCGGCACGGTGCAATATGTGGTTTTGGATAATTTAAAAGAAGGCGTTATCAAGCCGGATATCTATGAACCGGCGCTAAATCCGATTTACGCGGGGATGCTAAATCATTATGGCGTGATGGCTGATCCGGCGCGGGTTAGAGATCCGAACCGGAAAGGCACGGTTGAAAATGCCATTCAGCATACCCAGGACACGGGATTAAAAGGAAGGCGATTTGAATCGATTGAAGAACAGAACCAGTGGCTGATGCACTGGGAAGAAACCTGGGCCGCAAAACGAATACACGGCCGGATGAAACGGCAGGTGGAGGAGATGTTTTGCGAGGAGAAGCCCTATCTGAATCCTTTGCCGCTGGCGGGTTTTCGCTATTTTCGGCAAGAGACCAGGAAAGTACAGGATGACGGGATGATCCAGGTGGACCAATCCTATTATTCAGCCCTTCCGGCACCATTGCATCAGGATGTCATTATCCGGATTTACGAGTTTGAGATTGAAATCATTGATCCACGGACCATGGAAAAAATCCGTTCGCATATTAAAAGCCATCAGCCCGGCGCTGTAAGAATGGAGCCGGAAGACCGGATTTTCAACCCGTCCCGGCAGACAACGTATCTGTTAGGCAAAGCAGAACTGATCGGCCCACACACCAAGAAGCTGTGTGAATTGATGTTTGAAGAACAGGGTCGACCCGGTCAAAGGCGCATGCAGGGGGTCGTGAACCTGGCCCGAAAATATAAAGCCGACTG
>JBAVPP010000177.1:0-1949 GCA_049693175.1 Gallionella sp.
GCGGGATCGAGTCCCGCGACCTGTTCGGCAATCGGCAGCGCGGGCATACCGGAGATGCGTAAACGCGGTTATTCGCCGGGCTTTGCGGCGGGCATAATCGCGGCGGGTGGCACGCTGGGCATCTTGTTGCCGCCGTCGGTCACGATGATTTTGTATGCCGTCGCCGCTGAACAATCGTTGAGTCGGCTGTTCCTCGCGGGCATCGGTCCTGGTGTCTTGCTGGTCGCGCTTTTTTCCGGCTACGCGATGTGGCAATTCCGCCGCGAATATCATCAGGCGAAAGAACTTTACGCGCAGGACGGCACGCATTCCGCCTATCTCGACCAAGAGCAACTGACCTTCACGCAAAAAGTCGAAATGCTGCCGCGCGTCGTGCCTTTCGTGTTGTTGCTGACTGGCGTGATGGTGGCACTTTACGGTGGACTCGCCACGCCCTCGGAGACCGCAGGCCTTGGCGCAGTGCTGGCATTGGCCTTAATCGCGGTGGTGTACAAAGTGTGGCGACCACGCGATGTCGCACCGATTTTGAGTGCCACACTCAAAGAATCGACCATGCTCATGTTCATCATCGGCATGTCGCTTTTGTATTCCTACGTGATGAGTTATTTGCACATCAGCCAAGGCGCGGCGGAATGGATAGTCGCGCTGGAATTATCGAAATGGATGCTGCTCGCGACCATCATCGTGCTGGTGATGGGACTGGGATTTTTCCTGCCGCCGGTGAGCATCATCCTGATGACCGCGCCCATTATTTTGCCGCCGCTTAGAGCTGCCGGATTTGATTTAATTTGGTTCGGCGTACTGATGACCATCGTCATGGAAATGGGCCTCATCCATCCGCCGGTCGGACTCAATCTGTTCGTCATCAAAAACATCGCGCCCGACATCCCGCTCAAAGACGTAATCTGGGGGGTCATTCCCTTCGTGTTGCTGATGTTCTTCGCCGTGTTTTTGCTCTGTCTCGTTCCCGGCATCGCCACTTGGTTTCCCAATATGATTATGGGGGTTGGACGGTGAGTGATAAATTTAATGAGTGGCCGTATTCGGCGAATTAAAGCTCCTAAAAATACAACGCAGCTTAAAAGAACAACACACCATGACCACCTCAAAAATCTGGAATCGTGAACAACAACGGCGCGCACAAAAGTTGGCGCGCGCGGAATCATTGCGCGGCGCGGCGCAGTCCGGCAAGGTGGTGAGTGCCGAGCTGGCGGTGCGTTTGTTGGAAGCCGTCATCGAGTCCGGTGATCGGGTTTGTCTGGAAGGCAATAATCAAAAGCAGGCGGATTTTCTAGCGCAGGCGTTGACGCGGGTCGATCCGGCGCGCGTGAATAAATTGCACATGCTGCAATCGGTGTTGGCACTGCCGGAGCATCTCGATTTGTACGAGCTCGGCATCGCCGAGCAAGTCGATTTTTCCTTCTCCGGTCCACAGGCCGTGCGGCTGGCAAAAATGGTGAGCAAAGGCCAGATACGCATAGGCGCGATTCACACTTATCTGGAATTGTTTAGCCGCTATTTCATGGATCTCACGCCGCATGTCGCGCTGGTGGCGGCGCAATCCGCCGATGCACAGGGCAATTTGTACACTGGCCCAAACACCGAGGACACGCCCGCCATCGTCGAGGCGACGGCGTTCAAAGGCGGGATTGTGATTGCGCAGGTCAACGAGCTGGTGGACAAAGTGCCGCGCGTGGACATACCCGGCGACTGGGTGAACTTCGTGATTGCCAGTCCGCATCCGCATTTCATCGAGCCGCTATTCACGCGCGACCCGGCGCAAATTTCCGAGATACAAGTGCTGATGGCGATGATGGCGATCAAGGGCATCTACGCCGAATATGGCGTGCAGCGGCTGAATCACGGCATCGGTTTTGACACCGCCGCGATTGAATTATTGTTGCCCACTTACGCGGAGAGTCTAGGACTGAAAGGCAAGATTTGCAGCC
>JBAVPP010000178.1:0-4608 GCA_049693175.1 Gallionella sp.
AAAGGTAGAGCGGAAACACCGAAGAGCCTTCTTTAATTTCCACATAAACCGCTGGAGCGGGCAAGTCAGAAACCAAGACATTGCGCCAGTCAGCTTCACCGGTTTTGCGCGTCAAATTCAGGCACAAATTTTCTTTGTTCAAGACATGATCTTTCAATTCGCGGCGCGGACGATCTATCGCCGCCTCATCAAAATAACTCCAGCGATTATCAAACGGGCGATAGGCGCACGGCGTAATTAAACGCTGCCAATACTCATCTTTTTGCACACGCTGGCGCGCACTGGCAATTTGCCAATCACGATTATCTGTCAGCGCGTATTTTTCCAAACATTGCGCATCGCTGATACTCACATCGCGCATATCGCTCATGCGTTGTTCGATGATGGCGCGCTCAAAATCTATCGCAAACCCATCGCGGTGCGTTTGAAAACCCAGCACGTTGAGCGGCATGATGTCGGTGATTTTTAAGCTCTGTTCATACTCCGCCAACAACAGCGCGTCTTGTTGCGCAAACAAATACGCGGGGCTTTGCGGTTGCAGAATTTTCCAGTGCGTGCTGGTCACATCCTGCTCGGCAAGCGCGGCGTATTTGCTGGCGCGTGTGCCGTATAGGTCGGCGTGATGGACGGTGCAATTGTTGTCCGCTGCGCGGGATTTTTGTTTGGTCTGGATTCCCGCCTGCGCGGGAATGACGGATGCTTTTATTTTCGCAGCGGGCGCACGCTTTACAAAAATCCCAATCGCCACGCCTTGCATAATGTCGAACACGTTTTCATCTTTACCACCATCGGGTGCTTTTTCTTTTTTCTTGCTGTTGCCATGTAAATCGTACAAATACAGTTCGTCAAAAGTGTCCATCAAACTGGCGCGCATCCCGCGAAACGTGGGGTTATCGAGATAGCCGTGGTTGGTGATAAACGCCAGTACGCCATGCCCGGTTTGCTCGATGCGCCATTGCGCGAAACGGATAAATTTCACATAGTCATCGTTCAACCATTTGGGATTGCGCTCGCCCAAACTGCCGCCATCCACCGAAAAATAATTGCCGGCTTTTTGTTGCGTGCTGGTGTCCACGCCGCGCAATAAATTGGCAATCCACTCGCCGTTATTGGCGGAGTTGCCCGAATACGGCGGATTGCCCAACACCACCATGATGGGCGCGTCGCGCTTGACTTCGCCGGCACTCGCCGCTTCTTGCGCGATGTAATTGGCGAACAGGGGCAAGCCGGAAAGTTCGTGCGCTTCTTCCAGCGTGTTGGTGAGATAAACGCGCAGCCGTTCCGCGCTGGCAAAATCATAGCCGCTGTCTTTAAGTTGCAAGCCCAGCTTCATATGCGCCACAGCATAAGGAGCCATAAGTAATTCAAAACCATAAATGCGCGGCAATAAATGTTCCGCCACATAGCCCGGCCACAAACCGGGACTGTCGGCAAAATGCTCGCGGATGCGCGCCACCACGGCGTGCAAAAACGTGCCCGTGCCGCAAGCGGGATCGAGAATTTGCACACGATGGGCTTGATATTCTTCCTCGCCTTTGCCTTTTAACTTGGGACGTTTTAAGGTGGTTTTACTGTTGTCGGCAAGCCCTGCCTCCAACTTAAAATCGCGTTTAAGAATGGCATCCACCGAACGCACGATGTAATCCACCGCTGGCTCTGGCGTGTAATACACACCGCGCGCCGCCTTGAGTTTAGGGTCATACGCGCCCAAAAATGTTTCGTAAAAATGCACCACCGGATCGTGCTGGCGCGTGGCATGACCAAAGTCGCGCAACACGCTTGCCATGTCGGCACGCGCCAATAGCTCGGCAAGATCATCCACCGCCCAAGTGATGCGCTCATCCAAATCCGCACCGGCAATGTTGTTAAATAATTTGCGCAAAAACGGATTAGTTTTAGGCAAATCCGCACCCGCGCTTTGACGGGTAAAACGCGCATCTTCGCCCCACACGCCACGCCAATTGGCAGGTGCGGGCGCGGTAGATTCAGTGTGATTACAACGCGCCGCGAACAGTCCGTAGCAAATGGTTTGCGCGTACATATCGGCAAATTGTTCGGGCGACAAATCGTTAATCAGCACTTGCTTGAACGCGGCATATTGCCCAGCCAAATCATCGCCATCATCGCTTTGTACCAACGCGAGTTTGATTACGTCGTGGATCATGCGCGCCAACATCGCCATACGTTGCGCTAATTCTTTGGGCGAGGCGACACTGGAAATTTCCCCTTCAATAAACCAAGTGAGCAATTTTTGTAATTGTTCCGCGCCATCTGGTTCGGCTTTTAGCGCGCCATTTTTTTGCCACTTGGCGAGGCGTGCCGTCATAGTCAATTCGCCATTGCGATACAAGCGAAATTCCAGATAATCGGTCAAAATCAAATTGCGTAAACTAGCGCGATAACGCTTGAGTTGCTCACTCTCTTCAACATCATCAAGTTTCAATCCGACATCTTTCGCTTCCACATAACCCACCGGAATCATGCCGCGCGTGACGATGTAATCCGGCGCGCCGCACTGGATGCGCTTGGGTTCGTTGGTTGCCAACAAATTTGGCGCAAGCGATTCCAGCAAAGTTTTCAGCGCGGGACGATGCGTGTGTTCCGTGGCGTTACCCTGCTTGAGTGCCGCGCCGATGTCGGCGAGATATTTTTTGTAAGGCATGTGTGTTGTTCCTGATTATTCCAAGCAAATAAACATCGTCGTGGGTTTAATGTGCGTGCTTAATCTTGCTTAGGCTTGGGTAGTTTTCCTGATCGTTTTTCCAATGTTTTTTCATCGGATTTAACACGGCGTTCTAGTTTTTTAATATCTTCTTCGGCTGGCAATTTTTCGGGTTTTATGCCGCGCTGTTCCAACATTTCGCGCACACTCAAATTATTTTGAATATGCTCTTGCGTGATGCTCGACTCACCTTGCAAGTCCGCTTGTTCGACATTGTGATTAGTCATTTCCGTCGCCAAATTTTTGGCGGCAATAGTCAAGGTAGGCAAAAAGTCCGCCAATGGGCGCGTCGCAATTACACCTAATTTATCCTTCATCATCTGAGTGCTATACCCGCCAAATAAAGCCGTATCACCTTTAGAGCGTATACGTCCGAAACCCGCATCATCCACACCACGTTCGTAAATATTTTGCGATAAAGTTTTCTCAGATTCTTTGAGACGATCACGCGCATCCAAACGCGCCTGGAAACGCATGCGCTCGGCGATGACTTCTTGCTTACGGGTTTGCGTTGCGAAATAACTTTGCGCAAATGCAATCGGCTCTTTGCGCGGGTCGCCATTCATGGCAATCAAATAACAGGCATAACGAGTGAGCATGAAATCATCAATTTGACGCTCCGCACCACTCCCTAAAGAGACCATTTTCGTGAGGCCACGAAAATGGTCATCCGGTTTATAACCCGTTGTTTTACATGATTCAATAGCGCGACTGATGGCTGTCAAAAAATTTTCCCACCGCGCATAACCCAGTGGCTCTTGCAACTCTCTGGCATACCAAAACTCGACCTGCTCTTCATCTAGTCGATGAATACCCGCATCCAATCGATGCTGAATTTTTTGCATGATTTCAGTGCTCATTTGAATTTCCTTTATTCAATTTTTGCACAATCCTATTCTAACCAGATAAACGTGCCCATGCGCCCGGTCACACCATCGCGGCGATAGGAAAAAAATTGCTCGGACTCGGTAAAGGTGCAGTGATTGCCGCCATAAATGTTCGTGATGCCGAGTGCATTCAAACGCAGGCGTGCCAAGACATACAGGTCGGCGAGATATTTTCCCGGCGCGGCTTGAGCAACAAAGGCGGCATCGCTGGCGGGATTATTTTGCATAAAAATTTCGCGCACTTCCGCGCCCACTTCAAACGCGTTGCGACCAATGGCAGGCCCTAGCCATGCCATAAGTTGCGCGCCGTCGGTTTGCATCGCACGCACCGTAGTCTCAATCACGCCCGCCGCCAACCCTCTCCATCCGGCATGGATTGCCGCAACCACTGTGCCTTGCACATCACACAACAAAACCGGTAAACAATCCGCCGTCATCACCACGCACACCGCACCGCGCTTGCGGGCGATACACGCATCCGCCTGTGGTACACATCCGGCAGTATCCGCACTCGCCACCGTCGTACCATGCACTTGCTCTAACCACACCGGTTCGCCAGGGAAAGTCGTGTTGAGCAACATGCGATTGCGCACCACGGTCAACGGCACATCGCCAACATGTGTGCCAAGATTCAAACTGTCGTAAGGCGCAACGCTCAAACCGCCGCCGCGCGTGGTCTGCAAGGAACGCACATTATTCGGCGCAGGCCAATCGGGAAGAATGCAATGTTGAAATAGATTCATTTTGTTGCGCAGATAATTAGCCTTTTAATTTTTCGCGTTCCGCTGCTTCTTTGACTTCGCGCTGCACTTCACGCAACAAAATTTGCATGTCTTCCGGCATCGCCACATGCCACTCCATTAACTCGCCGGTGCTCGGATGTTCCAGCGCGAGACGCGTGGCGTGCAAAGCCTGACGCGGAAAATTATTCAGCACGGCACGCAAATACGGCACACATTTTTGCCCGCCTTGTATGTAAACCACATCGCCTACCAGCGG
>JBAVPP010000179.1:0-3637 GCA_049693175.1 Gallionella sp.
TCAAAAATCCTGATTTGCCACGCAATCCATTTCAATCGGTGACCTTGTTGGAAACCATCGCCGAATTCGGTTTCGATGCCTGCATGGGCGGCGCACGGCGCGATGAAGAAAAAGCACGCGCGAAGGAACGTATTTTTTCTTTCCGCGACGAGTTCGGTCAGTGGGATCCGAAGAACCAACGCCCCGAATTGTGGGATGTGTATAACACCCGTGTACACGGCGGCGAGAACATACGCGTGTTCCCGATTTCCAACTGGACGGAAATGGATATTTGGCAATACATAGGCCGCGAAAATTTGCACATTCCGAGCATTTACTACGCGCATGAACGCGAGATTGTTCGCCGCAACGGGATGCTGGTGCCGATCTCGGATTTGGTTCAACCCAAGCCCGGTGAAAAAGTCGAAGTCGTGACCGTGCGATTCCGCACCGTGGGTGACGTGACTTGTACCGCGCCTGTGGAATCGAATGCGCGTACCGTGGACGAGATCATCGAAGAAACTGCAAGCACGCGCATCACTGAACGGGGCGCAACCCGCATGGACGATCAGACCTCGGATGCGTCTATGGAATTGCGCAAAAAAGAAGGGTATTTCTAATTATGAGCACGACTACACAACTACTTCGTTTCATCACCGCCGGTTCTGTTGATGACGGCAAGAGCACGCTAATCGGGCGTTTGCTGCACGATTCCAAATCGATTTTTGAGGATCAATATTCGGCGATTTCCAAGACCAGCGAAAAGCGCGGCATGACGGCAGTCGATTTGTCGCTGCTCACCGACGGCTTGCAAGCCGAGCGCGAACAAGGCATCACCATAGACGTGGCGTATCGTTATTTCGCCACGCCCAAGCGCAAGTTCATCATCGGCGACACGCCGGGGCATGAGCAATACACGCGCAACATGGTCACCGCCGCGAGCACCGCGAATCTGGTGGTGATATTGATTGACGCGCGCAAAGGCGTGCTGGTGCAAACGCGCCGCCATACTTATTTGGCGAGCTTGGTGGGTGTGCCGCACATTGTGTTGGCAGTGAATAAAATGGATATGGTCGATTATTCGCAAGCGCGTTTCGACGAAATCGTTGCCGAATACAAAGCCTTTGCCTCACAACTGAATCTGCATGATGTGACCTGCATTCCGATGTCCGCTTTGGTCGGCGACATGGTGGTGGATAGAGGCGACAACCTGAATTGGTATCAAGGTCCGGCGTTGTTGGAATTATTGGAAACAGTAGTGATAGACAACGACCTGAATACCACTGATTTTCGCTTTCCGGTGCAATGGGTATGCCGCCCGCAAACCGAGGAATATCACGACTTCCGTGGCTTTATGGGGCGCATCGAATCGGGCGAAGTTTCGGTGGGCGATGAAGTCACCGTGTTGCCATCCGGTCGCAGCAGCAAAGTCAAACAAATCGTCACGCTGGACGGCGATTTGCAGACCGCGTTTGCGCCGCAATCCATCACGATTACCCTGAGCGATGAGATCGACATTTCGCGCGGCGACATGATAGTCAAGAGCAGCAATCATCCGCCCAAAGTGGAAAAGGAATTTCAGGCGATGTTGTGCTGGTTGTCCGAATCGCCGCTGGATAAGCAGCGTAAATATTTGGTCAAACACACCACGCGTACAGCGAAATGCCTGTTCTCCAGCATAGACTACCGTGTCGATGTGAACACATTGGAACGGCACTCGAATCCAACCGTCAACATGAACGACATCGCGCATGTGGCGATGAAAATCCAGCAGCCGCTGGTGTTCGATTCCTACCAGATCGATCACGGCACGGGAAGTTTCATCGTCATCGACGAAGCGACCAATAACACCGTCGCGGCGGGGATGATTATTTAACTTGATGGGGCAGCTTGGGGCACGAGTCACGCGCCCGATGGATGATGAGGTAAGTTGACAAAAGTGGATACGAGCGTTTTGATAAACTTGAAACTGGGCTTCCCCCGAAAAATAGTTTTCCAAGGGTGACGTAAAATTAATGTTACTTATTGGAGAAAAATGAAGTGTAATTAAAAATTCCCAAAATTGCCCTCTCACTCCGCAACGCCAGGCAGAGATTTGTTGGGAGCGAATGGCATATCCAAAATCAGCTACCCAATCGAATTTTTCTTATTTCACTTGCTGCAATTGAACTAATAGGATTGTGACCTTGCTTGTACACGGTAGAGAAGTTTTAACAGTTAAAACGTAACTTGAACACCAACGGCTATCGAGGAAGGAGACGCACCAGTGCCAGCTATCGTGGTTGGTCCACCAATGGAAGCGGCTTGGCCGTTATAAATGGACAAGCTGTAATTCGCCGCAGATTGGTTATTCAATTTGGTGTACAACGCGTAGAGCGTGGTGCGTTTGCTCAAAATATGGTCATAGCCGATCGTGGCCTGATTGGCACCTGTGTTGGCCGTATTCCCGCCGCCTAGGTTACTTGCGCTGGTCAGTGCTGCCTTGATTGCGTCCGTACTTCCCACATAGTATTTTCCAGATAAGTAGTAGGCATGGTGACCATACAAATTTCCCCCAATCGTGCCGAGATTGTCGCTTGTCATTTCCGCAGCGAAGCTCACCGTGAAAACGCCTTGTTCCATATAAGCGATGCCTAGCTTGGTGGCATGTTCGCTGCCTGAATAACTGGCGTTAGCGGCGTTCTGCAAATTATGCAATTCATAGGCCAGTGAACAGTAAAAGCCGTTCGTGTTATACCAAGCCGCCACAGAAGTTGCGTTGCCTTGATATTGACCACCGAGGTTGACTGTGGGGTTAAAGTTGATATGTGCGGCTGCTGCGGTAATGTTCGCCAAAGTTGGACTGATATATTCCAGTGCCTGATCCTGACGACCATCGAATGCCACTTTTGCCGCCACATTACTGCCACCCAGTATGGAACGATTGTCGGCGATGCCGCGATCGAACACATCAAAACGACGGGTAGCCAGTCTGTAAGGCGTATCATTGCGCCCGCCCAAAATCGTACCGTAAGTGTCACTATTCAGACCGACAAAGGTGTTGCGGTTGCCCAGATAGCCGATGCCATTGTTGGTGGTTGCGCCAGTCGGCGTGCCATTGATGGTCGAATCACCCACCGCTATCAATGACTCAACTTGCCAGATTGCGGATAGTCCTTTGCCCGCATCAGCCGAGCCTTTCACACCGAAAAACGAGGTGTTGCTGGACACGCGATTGGAGGTGAGACCTGTTTTACCATTGCTTGAGTTGCCCGTGCTGATGCTGTCGTACGATACGTCGAAGTTGCCATACATATTCACGTTGTAGCTATCCGCACTGGCTGGCAGGGGAGCGTAAAACGCAAAGACGATTGCCATTGCTAGAATCTTGGTCAGCCGCATAATACCAACTTGCTTGTGGTTGTGAGTCGCACATTCTAGTTAGAGTGTGTTATATCCATAAATACATTTTTATTGATAACTTATAAGAAATAGAAATATAAGGAGGGCGTAGATTTTTTATTACCAGCGTTTTCGAACAAGGCAACATGTGGTGGCTCATTGCACCACAATACATTGGAGATTGTCATGTTGAGTTTGCACTTATCAAAGCATGGCAACAAAACGCGCTCACCTGTGAACTGGTTTTGACCATACCGTGTACAACAAAGATGAGATG
>JBAVPP010000180.1:0-8247 GCA_049693175.1 Gallionella sp.
GCGTGGTCTTGTGTGGAGTAGATATTGCAAGAAGCCCAGCGCACTTGCGCACCCAGCGCGGTCAGCGTTTCAATCAGCACGCCGGTCTGGATGGTCATGTGCAAAGAGCCGGTGATGCGCGCGCCACGCAGCGGCTGAGTCGCGGCGTATTCATTGCGGATTGCCATCAGTCCGGGCATCTCGATTTCGGCAATCGCCAATTCTTTGCGACCCCAAGCGGCGAGGGACATGTCGGCGACGATATAGTCGGTGAAATTTGTTGCAGCATTCATAGCAGCTCCATTCATAAAAGTTAGTAATGAATGGGTGCGGTTGCTTAAAGAGTCCGAGCCTAACGGAAAAAACCGCTGCAGCACCCCTCGGAGGACGCGGATTATAAATGCAAACCGGGAAATTCCAAAATTCCGAACAATCCACTGTTCATTTTATGTAAAAGCCCACCGGGATAGCGAAGTCTCAACAATAAACTTCAAGCGTGTTGTTCAGTCGTTTTCAATATCCTGATTGGCATCATTGCGAATAAAACCGGTGTCGTTGATGGCAAAAATTTTCGCGGAAATTGGCTTCATATCCAAAGAGGTGACCTTCCACAACACCTCGCCCTCCTGGTTTTGAATCGCCAGCGGCAGGCTGGCTTTTTTACTCCAGCAAATGTGGGTAACGCGATCTTTCTGTGTCAGGTCCAACCAATTACAAGCACCGATAGGCTTTGTAAACTCATGCTGCATATCGGATTTCGCAATGCGATATTCACCAATCGGATGCTTCAGGCTGTGCGCCAAATCGAACCAGTCGGTAAAATTGCCGATGCGATAAAGATTGGTCCGGTCTATCCGAGTATGAATGTGTTTTTTCAAATCCAAGATAGACATTTGGAATTCCTGATCATCGGCCTGATGAAAAGCAAAAGTCTCGATAGCATCATCCGCGCGACGACGCACACGTTTTTCACCATCACGCCATACCTCAAGATGATGCGCCACTCCTTTGGAGCGGTACTCGGCCTGATAGTGCAAGGTTGTCGATTCGCCTGTGAAAGCCTGCTCAAATTTAAGCTCTTGAGCCGATACATTTAGTGATGCAAACATCGCCACACCAAGTGTGGCGATGCGCAGTTTTTGATTACACATCAACACATATTTCAACACGGCACTCCCGATTTTGACCCAGCACGAAACTTATTGGCGCACGGCTTTTGCATAATCAAAGTAGCGATACGACTTGCCATCAACCGATAAATCTTTGACCTGCAAATTAATCGTGTAACTGCCCGTCAGCGCGGTATCTTTGCTTACACCGGTTGGATCAGTGGGCAACTCAAAACTCAGTCCTGTGACCGCGCTGCTAGGTGATACGGTTGAAGCCAGCACGCTGGGAACAGTTTTGCTGGCTGGCATCGTAAGGGCTTCATTGAGAACACGCCCATCCGCTTGAGGCATGGACAAGCCCAACAAATAAGCCACGGTGGGAGCCACGTCGACGTTACCCGACGGCGTAGTGACCACATTGGCCGCTTGGAAAGATGGGCCATTGGCAATCAGCGTATTGTGCACATCGGTGCTGCCAAAGCTGCCGTGCATACCGCGCTGACCACCGCTGCTTTCAAACTCGATGCCGGGCATACCGTTGATAGACACGGTATTGTCCCAGTTGAAGCTCGCCACCACATCGGGTTGCCCGTTGTTTTGGCGACTTGCATTTTCCAAATTGATTTGCGCCATGCTCAGCGTGCCGGGTATCACGCCATAACGGCTGTCCACAAAAATCGCGCCGTACTCTTCACGTTGTTGTAAAAATTTCACCAAGTTGCTCACGATGGTTGCGTTATGTCCGGGAACGTAGAAATAATCCGAACCACCATTCGCCGCGATGACAACCGCACTGGCAGGCAATGTTCCGGCGGCAGGGACTTTGAAACTTGCGACCGGTTTTGTTAAGTTGCTGCTGATAGCTTGATACTTGGTGTTAGCCACGCCGCACAAAGTCCCTGCGGTATCCACTTTCACCGGAACGGTCGGAACACTGGAGACATTCAAGCCATACATGGCGGACGTTGTGCAACCACTGCCGTCATAAGCACTAAAACCGCGATAAGTCAGCATATCGGCAGAGCGCACATCACCAGAAAAAGAATATCCAACGCTGCTTGCCGCGCCTATCGAAGCGGTTGTAAGTCCACTGGTTGAACCATTCACCAATGCGCCATTGGGCAGCGTGGTGGATGGTGTGATCGTGCGTAAAGGATACAAGCTGAACGGCCCGGAAACACTGCTGTGACCGTGATCGGAAACCACAATGATATTCGTGGTGGTATCCATACCATTGACGCGCAGCGCGGTGATTAACTCACCCAGACGCGCGTCTTGGGAATGCAAACCGGCAATGGCATTTGCAGAACCCGGACCATAACCATGCTCAACGTTATCCGGTGTGCGAAACCAGATCAAAGACAACATCGGTTTTTTGTTAGGCAAAATGTAATTGGTAAACACATTCATCATGTATTTGTTGGACGCATCTTCGGGCGCGCCTTGTGTGGTGTCGGTCGAATCGCGAGCCGAGATGGCATTCACGCCGCTGGCTGAGTCATAAAGCGTGGTGTTAAAAGTAACATATCCAGCCTTGTTGGTCGGGTTGCCGTTGGTACCCGCCAGCACCACTGCACTTGCTCCGGCATAACCGTGTACCGTATTAACGGGAATGGCATAACCATTGTTTTGCAACTCAGTCACCAAACTGCGCGGTGATATGGTGTTCTCATCAAGGAAGTAGCCGCCCTGTCCCAAATCTTGAATATAAGCCGCACCGGATTTTCCGACGGTGGCTGTCACCATACCGGCACTTTGCGCGGTGGCGAACAAACTCTTAACCAATAGTAACTGCCCGCTGTAGTAAGTATTGAGCGTGCTTAAAACTTGATAGTCTTCGGTGAACACCGGATCGGTGTAATCCTGACTGGTTCCCGCCGCACTGGTGCCGACCGGAATAATACTTGACGCGCCTTGCGGGGGTGTCCAAAAGGTGTTGCCATAAAATCCGCTAGTCTTGGGAAATGAACCTGTCGCAAAAGACGAACCGTTCATCATCGTAAAGGTCGGATAGGTCGCGTGGTTGTCGCTGAAATTCGCACCTGTCTGACGCAAGGTGTACAAATTCGGCGTGTCGGTGGCATTCACCGAATCCGGGCGCAAGCCATCCCAGACCATGATGATAGTACGGGTTGGAGTTAACGCGGTGGCCGGCTGCAAAGCGGGTTGAGTCGCGGCATTTCCGCCGCACCCTGCAAGTAAAACACTGGCTGTTAAGGTGGCGAGCAAAGCATGGTTCAGCTTCATGGGTGGCACTCCTTGTAATTTGGCGGTGGGCAAAAAATCCGGGGCAGTCGGCAACTTCTTTTTTTATTTATACGAGCCTACTGTTGCAAAGAGATGACGTAACACCGCCAAAAATTATTTTTGCGCGGCGCAGTCATGCCACACTCGATACGGGGACAATTCGTGCAGAGTTATGGGTTTGGGTTATAGTGCGAGACCTGTAATGATTAGATAACCCTGCCATGAAAAATGTCATAGTTTTGCTGTTATGCGCGCTTGCGAATTTCGCCCATGCCGGAGAAGCGGAGATACGCCAGTCGATTCAAACCAAATTTCCGAATTTGGACAAGGTCGAGCATATTGTCAAAACACCTTATTCGGGTTTGTATGAAATCGTGATCGGCGGTCAATTGATGTATACCGATGAGGCGGGGACTTATTTGTTCGATGGCGATGTCATCGACATGGCGAGCCAGACCGATTTGACCGAGAAACGCAAACAACAATTGTTCGCCATCGAATTCGACAAGTTGCCATTGGATCTGGCGATGAAAAAAGTAAAGGGCAATGGCAAGCGCAAGATGGCCTATTTCAGCGACCCGAATTGCAGTTATTGCAAAAAGCTGGAAAAGGAATTGAGCAAGGTCAGCGACGTGACTTTGTATATATTTTTGTATCCGATTTTTCAGGGCTCGGACATTGCGGTGCGCAATATTCACTGCGCCAAGAACCCCGTTAAAACTTGGGACGATTGGATGCTGAACAGCACGATTCCCCCCGCCGCGACTTGCGCAACTTCGACCGACAAGGTGGTGGCTTTGGGCAAAAAACTGCGCGTCAATGGCACGCCCAATTTGATCTTCGCCAACGGCGTGCAAAACCCCGGATACCTACCTGCCGAAGAATTGGAAAAAAATCTGAACGCGGCATTAAAAAAATAATCCCGAACATGCCGCTCTCGCCCGATCTTAAAGCCAGCCTGTTTAGCGTAGCCGTCAATCAATCGACGGATGGCATCACCATTGTCGACGCGCGTCTGCCGGACATGCCGCTGGTCTACGTGAATAGCGGATTTGAGAAAATGACCGGCTATCGCGCGGCAGAATTACTGGGCAAAAATTGCCGCCTATTGCAGGGAAAAGAACCCCGCCAGCACGATACGGAGGTATTGCGCGAAGCCATCAGAAAAGGCGAAAGTTGTGTCGTGATGTTGCGCAATTTTCGCAAAGATGGCTCGATGTTTTGGAATGAATTCAATCTCTCGCCGGTGCGGGATGAAACTGGTGTCGTAACGCATTTCATCGGTATGCAAAAAGATGTGACGGCGCGGGTGGAAATGCTCAAACATCTGCGCCAATCCAAAGCGGATTTGCAAACTGCCAACGCAAAACTCAACATCATGGCGATGACAGACGCGCTGACCATGGTGGGTAACCGCCGTCATTTCGACGAACGCTTTGACTCCTTACTTTCGATGGCGCAACGCAGCAAAATTACGTTGGCGGTATTGATGATAGATTTGGATTACTTCAAGAGTTACAACGATCTATACGGGCATCAGGCGGGCGATGAATGCTTGCGCCGGGTCGGGGCTTGTATCGCGGAATCTTTTCAGCGTCCCAGCGATTGCGTGGCGCGTTATGGTGGCGAAGAATTTGCGGTGCTGATACCGGGTGTGTGCCAGGAAGAGTTGCAGCACTATTCGCAGCAATTGTGCGAAAAGATTTTTGCACTGGAGATTCCTCATCAGGGTTCTGTCTATGAAGTGGTGACAATTAGCGTGGGCGGCATCGTTCGCACTCCCAAGCGCGATGCCAAGGTGCCAGCCTTGCTAAAGCTGGCCGACACCGCCTTGTATCAAGCGAAACAGGCGGGTCGCAATCGCGTTGCAATCATTTAGCGCACTGTCGTCGCTATGGTTTTTCGGCGATGTTGGTGGGTTCGATACCTTTCGGAAATAACACCCACATTTGCCCGCTTTGTTTCATACGTCCGGCTTGTGTTGCCGCCTGCTCACCGTAGCCCCAAAAGAAATCCGCACGCACCGCGCCGCGTATCGCGCCACCCGTGTCCTGCGCCAACATCAAGCGATTCAAGGGTTCGCTAGTGTTGGGATAAGTGGTGGACAAGAACACCGGCGCGCCCAGCGGAATGGTGCGCGCATCCACCGCAATGCTGTATTCATAAGTGAGCGGCACACCCAACGCGCCCAACGGGGCGGCATTTTGATTGGGCAATTCGCGGAAAAAAACATAGCTGGGATTCTGCGCTAACAGTGCCGGAAGTTTGTCGGGATGTTGTTCACCCCATTGCTTGATGCCTTGCATCGAAGCCTGTTCAAGTTTGAGTTCGCCCATCTCCACCAATTTTTTGCCGACCGATGCGTAAGGCTGTCCGTTCTGATCCGCGTAACCAACTTTCACGCTCGTCCCGTCCGGTAATTCGATGCGACCCGAACCTTGGATTTGCAGAAAAAATAATCCTACCGCATCGTCCACCCAAAATAACTCGTGGCCCTGCACCGCCGCCTTGCCCTGCTCGATGTCGGCGCGCGAGTAATAGGGCACGACGCGTTTGCCTTGCAGCCTGCCGCGCAACCGCATGTCTTTGAGTTGCGGATACACTTCGCTCAAATCTATGGTCAGCAAATCATCCGGCACGCCGTACAGCGGAAAGCGAAAACGCCCGGTCGGTTCACGGCTACCCATCAGTTTGGGTTCGTAATAACCGGTGATCAAACCTTGCGTTGTGCCATCGGGATTGAACACTTGAAACGGCGAAAAATTCGCCTCGAAAAACGCGTGCAACGCGGCGTTGTCACCTTGTGCCAGCGTGTCGGCTTGCGCGCACACTGTTTGCCACTTTGCCTTATTCTTCAAGGCGCGGCAGCTTTGCAACAATGCGGCATAACTGGCCGTCAAATCGACCGTTTGCCAGTCCGGCAACTGTTCCCAAGTGCTGGCCGCGAACGGCGCGTGAGCGACCGGTGGAACACCGCTAGCCGGAAGGGCAACGGGTGGAATGACGACAGGCGGAGAGGGTGGCGTGGTACAGGCCGCCAGAAAAATCAGCAGCAATGCTCCCGCATATTTTTTTGCAAATCTAATGCAAAACACGCGGCACACTTAAAATAAATTGCGCAACTTCGGCGGAAAATTCCGAGCCGTCTTCATGTTGAAATTGGTAGCTGCCGCGCATCGTGCCGACTTGGGTGGCGAGCACCGTGCCGCTGGTGTATTCAAAACTTTGATTGGGTTTGAGCACCGGCTGCTCGCCCACCACGCCCAGCCCGCGCACTTCCTGCACCTGATTGTTGCTGTCGGTAATGAGCCAATGGCGACTGATGAGTTTCGCCGTTTGCGTGCCGAGATTGCTGATGGTGATGGTGTACGAAAACACAAAGCGATTCGCGGCTTCGTCCGATTGCTCGGCTAAAAAATTCACCTTGGTCTGTACCACGATGCCATGCTGAGTAAGATTTTCCATGCGTGGCATTTGAACCGATTTTGCTTTTGCTCGCAAGGGATACGCACACTTTTATGCTAATCTTCGCGCTGGATTTTTCAGCTGACGATCATGGATAGTTATCTCAAACGCATATTGAATGCCCGTGTCTACGACGTGGCGATTGAAACCCCGCTGGAGCTCGCGCCCAACTTGTCGGCCCGCACCGGCAACAAGATTTTGTTCAAGCGCGAGGACATGCAGCCGGTGTTCTCCTTCAAGCTGCGCGGGGCTTACAACAAGATGGCTCAACTTGATGCCACGCAACTCAAGCGCGGCGTGATCACCGCTTCGGCGGGCAATCACGCGCAAGGTGTCGCGCTGTCCGCCAACAAAATGGGCTGTAAAGCCACCATTGTGATGCCCACCACCACGCCACAAGTGAAGATTGACGCGGTCAAACATTTCGGCCAGCGCGCGGTGGAAATCGTGTTGCATGGCGACAGTTACAACGATGCCTATAACCACGCCCTGCTGCTGGAAAAAGAACAGCAACTCACCTTCGTCCATCCTTTCGACGATCCCGATGTCATCGCCGGACAAGGCACGGTGGGCATGGAAATTCTGCGCCAGCACCACGCGCCGATACACGCGATTTTTTGCGCGATAGGTGGCGGCGGGCTGATTGCGGGCGTGGCGGCGTATGTCAAACAAGTGCGTCCCGACATCAAAATTATCGGCGTGCAAACCACCGATTCCGACGCGATGGCGCGTTCCATGAAAGCCAAAAAACGCGTCACGCTAAACGATGTCGGCTTATTTTCCGACGGCACGGCGGTGAAATTGGCGGGCGAAGAAACCCTGCGCTTGTGCCGGAAATTAGTCGATGAAGTGGTGCTGGTGAATACCGATGAAGTGTGCGCCGCCATCAAAGACGTGTTTCAAGACACGCGCTCGATACTTGAACCTGCGGGCGCATTGGCAATTGCGGGCGCGAAACTTTATGCCAAGCGCGAGCAACTCAAAGGTGAGACTTTGGTCACCGTGTGCAGCGGTGCGAATATGAATTTCGACCGCTTGCGTTTTGTCGCCGAGCGTGCCGAAATCGGCGAAAAACGCGAATCTATTTTGGCGGTCACCATTCCCGAAACGCCGGGCAGTTTCCGCAAATTTTGCGCGCTGTTGGGCAAGCGCAACATCACCGAATTCAACTATCGCTACGCCGATCCGAAAGCGGCACAAGTGTTCGTCGGCATACAAGTCAAAGACCAAAGCGAGGCCACCGACTTGGTGCAGCGATTGCAAAAAAACAAATTGCCCACGCTGGATTTGAGCAACAACGAAATGGCAAAATTGCATTTGCGTCATCTGGTCGGCGGTCACGCGCCTGAAGCCCGTGACGAAATTATTTTCCGTTTTGAATTCCCCGAACGTCCCGGCGCGCTGATGAACTTTTTGAACAGCATGAGCCACAACTGGAACATCAGCC
>JBAVPP010000181.1:0-2764 GCA_049693175.1 Gallionella sp.
AACTTAAAATGAGCGCGTCCGCGCGTCTCTTTCCACATGCGATAAAACAGACGGCTACCGCCCATCAACAAGATCAGCAGCAACGGATTCATAATCAACACCGAGCGCGGCACAATCAATTGGCTGCGCAACATCCACAACACAAAAGGGATGATGGCGGCGGCCAGCAATACTGCCAAAACGATACGCCGCAAATCGTGCAAACTGGCGTAACGCCAAATACCGCGATACAAACCGAATTGCCAGAATACAATGAGTTGCAGGGCAACTACCCACAATACGGTGGACTGAAGCTCGGCAAAATATGCTGTCGGCAACTCAAAATTAAAGCGCAAAAGGTAAGCAAATATCCATGCCATCATTGCCGCAACGGTATCGTGTGCCATTGCGAGAACAGTTCGAGTATTCGACTTACGCAACATTTTTTTTCTCCAGTTTTGATTGATGTTTGCGCCAACGTTTGTCTATCCACATCGACACCGCCAAATAAATTGCTCCCCACCACGCCAGCAGATTGGCTTGCATCGAGCTATCTTGATTAATGCCCCACACAGCTGATATGCCTGCCAGCAACATCAACGCGTATTCCAACACGGCGGTATTTTTGTGTCCCCAACCGCTCATCACCAAGCGTTGATAATAATGGCTGCGATGGGCTTGGGAAAGTTTCTCGCCGCGTCGCAAACGCAGCAAAAGTGTTGCCGTTGCATCCACAACAAAAGGTGAAAACACCAATGCCGGAAACCAGAATGGCCAATAGTTTTGTTGCCAACCCCACGCGCCAAAAGAGGCAGCAAGGAAACCCAGCGGGATAGAGCCGGCATCACCCATGAACACTTTTGCCGGGTGGAAGTTGTAATACAAAAATCCGATTGCCGCTGCCCCAACCGTGAAGCACGTCATAGCGAACGCATCGCTGTCGCTAATGCCACTTTTTAGTGCGGCAAAACCGTACATGGCAAAACCAAAAACGGCCATGCCGCCCGCCAACCCATCCGCACCATCCATGAAATTATATAAATTGGTCATCCACACAATGAATAGCAAAACAGGAAGCCACCAGTACCAGGCAAGACCCAGTCCAAACAAGACTATTGTGGCCGCGATGATGTGCCCTATCAGCCGTGTCCTAGGGGGTAAGCCGCGCATATCATCCACGACAGACATGGCGAATATACCCAGCATAGGCAGCACAATCCACCACTGTAGGCTATGCAGTAATAACGCCCACCCGGCCAAGATGCCAGCCATAATGCCCAGCCCGCCGACACGCGGCACCGGTTCGGTGTGCAAGGAACGCTCGTTGGGCATATCTTTGATTGTGCCGTCTTTGTTGAGTGTCAGGATCAGGGTCAATATCAACGTGACCAACGCGGAAACCATAGGTGGATAGTGAGACATGCCGCTCTTCATCAAATTGAAAGTTGCGCATTTTAGCATTAGCAACCCGCCAGTTCAGCTTGCTTGCAGACAGGCGTGTTGTTTTCGAGATTTTGTGGCTTACCCGCTTCCGCTACAATGCAGCACTTTTGTTTCCTATAAAGCCCGTGGATAACTCTGATCATTCTAATTTGCGCATCGCCATCGTGCGGTTCTCTGCTTTGGGAGATGTGGTCATGGTGGCTGCTGCCGTGCGCGCATTGCAGCTACAGATGCCCGGCGCGACCATCACTTGGATAACCAGCCCGCTTGCATTTTCGCTATTGCAAGGTATGCAAAAAATTCACTTCGAGGTCATCGAAAAACCGCGTTCATGGCAGGATTACCGCGCTTTTTATCGCTACTTTAAACAGAAAAAATTTGATGTGGTACTGGCAATGCAAGCTAACTTGCGCATCAACTTGTTGTATCCGGCACTCCAGTCACCCCGCAAGATAGGTTTTGATCGAACACGCGCAAAGGAAGGTCAGTGGTTGGTTTGCAATCAGCACATCACTTTTCAAGACTCGCATCTGGTCGATAGCTTTTTGTCCTTCGTACAGATGTTAACTGACAAACCTGCTGTTGCCATTTGGGGTTTACCAGTCGATGAATCCGATTTAACTTGGGCGCGCGAGCAGCTGCAAGATTTACCCAAACCTTGGATTGCAATTCATCCCTACGCAAGTAAATCGGAACGTAATTGGTTGCCGGAACGATATGTAGAAGTCATAAAACAATCGATAGCGCGCTGGCAAAGCGGCATCTTGCTAACAGGAGGCAACGCAACCGCCGAACTGTCGTTATGCGAGCAGCTTGCATTACACTCACCTGAAAGCACACTTAATTTATGCGGTAAGACCACGCCTAAAAAACTTGCCGCATTATTAAGTTTGGCGGATGTGTTAATCGCGCCAGATACAGGCGCAGTGCATATCGCCCGAGCGATGAATACACCAGTGGTGGGGTTATATGCAGTCGCCCCACCCGAGTTGACTGGCCCATATCAGCGAATGAAATACTGTGTGAATCGTTATCCTCAAGCTGCACAAATGTTCTTACACAAAAATGCCGAGCAACTGTCCTGGAATACGCGAGTTCATCACCGTGAAGCCATGTTTCTCATCACGGTGGACGACGTAATGGCGCAATTAGACAAAGCACTTATCGAAGCGCGCACTTAAAATTCACGGCAACAACCCCACCATGTTTAATTGCAAGTTGACCAACACCCTTGAATACATTACTATGCGCGGCCTTCGGAGAAGTGGCCGAGTGGTCGAAGGCACTCCCCTGCTAAGGGAGCATCCGGGCATAAACCTGGATCGAGGGTTCGAATCCCTCC